>JBILLV010000580.1:0-3725 GCA_044375895.1 Polyangiales bacterium
GATAAGTAGTCCAACGGCCCTGCCCGTCCGCACCGCACGCGCGACGCGGGCTCCCCTCGGCGGCCGTGCACCGTCGGGGCGGTGCGTGTACACGCCGACTGTTCGACGAACAGGTTTGCTGTCGTGGTCGAAGTTCGCGATGGCGGGCCTGGCCGAGCTCGGCGCCCACGTCGACACGCTCATCACGATCCCCAACGACAAGCTGCTGGCGCTCGACGACGACATGACGATGACTGACTCGTTCCGCAAGGCGGACGAGGTGCTGGTCAACGCCGTGCAGGGCATCTCCGACCTCATCCAGCAGAGCGGACTCATCAACGTCGACTTCGCCGACGTGAAGGCCGTGATGAGCGGCGCGGGCCTCGCGCTCATGGGCATCGGCTACGGTCGCGGCGACACCCGCGCGATGGACGCGGCGCGGGCGGCCATCAGCTCGCCGCTGCTCGACAACATCTCCGTCGACGGCGCCACGGGCGTGCTCATCAACTTCATGGGCGGCCCCGACCTGCGTCTGCGCGAGGTCAACGAGGCGGCCTCGATGATCCAGGAGAGCGCGGGCGAGGACGCCAACATCATCTTCGGCGCGGTGATCAACGAGAACATGCGCGACGTGGTGAAGGTCACCATCATCGCGACGGGCTTCCCGAGCGAGGTCGCGGCCTTCGACCCGCGCGCGGTGTCGACCGCGATGCCGATGATCCACAGCCGCGCGTCGACGGTTCACCAGCCGCAGCGCAGCCCCTACCAGGCGCCCGTCCCGGCGCAGGTGCAGGCGCGCCACCAGCAGGCGCAGGCGGCGATGGGCGGCCGCAACTCGTCGGTCCCGATGCAGAGCCCGCCGGGCCGCTCGACCCGCCCGATGGGCACCGTGTCGATGAAGGAGGACGAGTTCGACATCCCGACCTTCCTCCGCCACAGCCGCAACCCCGGCGGCGACGAGTAGCCAGCGCATCGGCCGCGCGGTCCCGGCGACGGGGCCGCGGGCGCAGTCCCGATCCCCCCGCCGCGAATAGGACATCCAGCGCCCCGTTGGGCTCGAGGGGCACCCCGCCGGTCGTAGCCCAACCGCGCGGCGCCGCGCTCGACGGTGCGCCGTCCACGGGACTACGCTTGCCCGACGTGAGCCACGTACCGACCGATTCTGCGCTGTCGCCGCGACAGTCCCAGCGTTTCTGGGACGGGGTACGGTTCGCGGAGAGGTTCTTCATGGGCACCGACGAAGTTCACGGTGCGATGCGTCGGCTCTGCCAGACGCTCGAAGCCGACGGCATCCCCTACGCGATCGCCGGCGCGATGGCGCTCAACCTCTGGGGCTATCGGCGTGTGACGACGGACGTCGACGTTCTTCTCGACGCCGCCGGCCTCGCGGCCTTCAAGGCGAAGCACCTCGGGCGCGGCTATCTCGAGCGCTTCCCCGGCTCGAAGGGGGCTACGCGCCCAACTTCGCCATGGCTGAACATCTGTCCGGCTGCGTAGGAGCTCCAGGTTGAGCTTGCAGACACGGCCTTCTGCGAGCAGGGAGGGGTTACCACACCAACCTCGAAGCCCCCGAGAAGGCCGTGCTCCGCAAGACTGCCGGAGCGACCGCGCGGTCGCAAGCCCCTCGTTCGACTCGCCAACGCCCGCGCATCGAGCGCACCGATGCGGTCGCCGAGGCCGAGGCATCCTCGACTCGCGCCACCGCCTCGCATCGCGCCGTCTTTCGCAGCACCCTGCGCGGCTGGAAGGCCCGGCGCGTCAGCGTGCCCGACCGACCCGCCACATCGGCCTTCGCCGAGAGCCCCGAGGGATTGCGCGCCCTGCACCGCATCGTCCTCGCCGCCATGTTCGTCTTCGGCGTGATGCACGGCGCTGGGGCCGGCACGCTCCGACAGTTCATCATGCTCGCGGGGCTCGCCCCCTGGTTCGCCCACTCCGAGAGCACCCTGCGTCGGGCCCAGGCGCGCATGGTCACCCTCATCGGCACCTGGGGCGACGCGCAACGCAAGGAGCTCGGGGCCGCGATGTTCGAGCGCGTGCTCACGGTGCTGCTGGACGAGACCTGGAAGCCCGACATGATCCTGGTCGCGCTCGACGCCGCCTCGGGCTTCCTGCTCTGCGAGCGCCACGCGGACCGACGCGACGGCGCCACCTGGCAGGCCACCATGGCGGCCGCGCTGGCGGGGCTGAAGGTGAAGGTCCACCACGCGGTGGCCGACCGGGCGCAGGGCATCGCCCGCTACGTCCACGGCCTCCTCGGTGCGCATGCCGGCGCCGACCTGTTCCACGGCCTGCACGACCTCGGTGGCCCCATCCTGGCCCTGCATCGGAAGCGCAACGCCGCGCTCCGGGCGGTGCGCGAGAGCGTGGGGGTGGCACGGCGCGAGGCCCGCGCCCTGGTGGGCCGCTTGGAAGCGCGGATCGAGCTGGTGACCGAGCGGCTGCGCGAGGTGAGCGACGCCTTCCACCCCTTCGACCTGGCCACCGGGGAGGCCGTGCGTGTCGAGGCCCTGCGGTCGCAGCTGGAGCAGGCGGTGGCGCGCGTGGAGCACGCGGCGATCGAGAGCGACCTGAGCGCGAAGGTCATCGCGCGCATCGAGAAGGCGCAGCGGCTGATCCCCGTGTGGTGCGCGTCGCTGAGCTGGTGGCAGTCCCTGGTGGACGAGCATGTGGCGGCGCGGTCGCCGTCGGTCGAGGTGGCCGCGTTGGTGCGGGAGGTGCTGATCCCGCTGCGGTACCTGGAGCGGGCCGTGGCTCGCGCCGCGAGCGCCGAGGCCCGCAGTGCCCCCACGTCGGTCGTCGAAGGGCTGGGCGAGCGTCTGGCGGCGTCCGCGGTGTGGTGCTCGCTGTCGGCGGCCGAGCGGAGCGAGTGGGAGTCGACGGCGAGCTGGTTGGCCGATCAGTTCGTGCGAGCGTCGTCGAGCGTGGAGGGTCGCAACGGCCTGCTGTCGTTGCGATACCACCACCGTCGCGCGCTGCCGCCCGAGGTGTTGAAGGCGCTGACGGTGGTCCACAACTTCGTGCTCCGGCGCGACGACGGCACCACCGCGGCCGAGCGCTTCTTCGGCGTCCCTCACGACGACCTGTTCACCCACCTGCTGGAGGTCATGCCGCCGCTCCCACGTCCGCGACGACGGGCCCCATGAGCCACGACGCCACCCCTGAACGGCTGCACCGGGGTGGCGAAGTTAGACGGGTGGCCGAGCGCGGCGTGATGGCGAGGCCCCGGGGCGAGCGCGTCGAGCACGCGTCAAGTGAGCACGTAGACCTGCGCCCTGGAGCAGTGATGCTGTCGGGCGACCTGTGCGACGGTGGTGCTGTGGTCGCGGGACGCCGCGGCGGTGACGATGTCGAAGCGACGCCGGGCCACGTAGACAGCCGAGTCGACCTTCCGGTAGGACTCCATGTGCGCCTCCTGCGGCGGCGCTGCTTGTGGAAAGGTGGGCGCCGCCGCAGGTGGTTGCCTGCCCGAGCCGGAGCTCCAGGGCACGACGAACCGACACGGGCGCCGATTTGGTCTACGCGGCGGCGCCTACCCTACGAGGCCAACCGAACGATCCCGACTTGCCGGACACTTTGTGTAGTGCCCTGGATAGATTTCCATTTTACTCGCTCCGATCTTAGGAGCCGCGCAGAATTAACTTAACCATTTGATTGGCGTCGAAGTTCGTTTAGAGCTCCAGCGATGAACTCCGAAGTTGAGGCCATGATCCGCGGCAAGTACCACTCGCTCGCGCCGACGATGA
>JBILLV010000224.1:0-14972 GCA_044375895.1 Polyangiales bacterium
GCGGCCTCCAGCGCGAGCATCAGGGCCGATAGGCCGAGGCACCAGCGGAAGGTGCGCGGCAGCTCGGAGGGCCACGCCGCGAACACCACCGCCCAGCTCAGCACCGTCGGCATCGCGGTGCACCGCAGGAGGCCGTCCCACACGAAGTCACCGAAGAGCGAGCTCGCGGAGAGCACCGCGCAGAGCGTCGCCATCCACGAGAGGGCCGGGCTCATGCGCACGCGGGCAACGCCCAGGATGGCCGCGGCGTGGAGCGGCAAGTGGGTGGCGAAGGCGAGGAGCGTCCCCGGGAGGCCCGTCCGCTCCATGAGGAGCTCGACGAGTCCATAGACCAAGAAGGTGAGGGCGAGCGACGAGAGCACGGCGACGCGCACCCAGCGGGGCATCTCCCCACCGGGGTCGTCCGTGGGGTTTACGGGCGCGGGGGCGAGCGACGCATCCATGACCCCCTCCGTTGCGGCGAGGGCGGTGATGCTTCACGGGCTCCGTCAGGCCGGGAGCTCGGTCTCCGCCATCGCGAGGATCACGCGGAGCTCCGGGGCCGTCACGGAGGTCACGGAGAGCCGGTTGCGGGTGAGCATCTGCATCTTCGCCAGGGCCTTGCGGGCCTTGATGTCCACCAGGGTGACGGGCTTCACCAGCGGCAGGAGCGGGGCGACGTCGACGCACGACCAGTCCTCGTCGGAGGTGGGGTCGGGGTAGTGCTCGCGGGTGACCTTCGCGACGCCGACGATCTCCTTGCCCTCGTTGGAGTGATAGAAGAGGCAGAGGTCGCCGACGGACATCGCGCGGAGGTTGTTGCGCGCCTCGAAGTTGCGCACGCCGTCCCAGCGGGCGACGCCGTCCTTCACGAGCTGCGACCAGGCGTACTTGAAGGGCTCGCTCTTGATGAGCCAGGTGCGGGGCCGTGCCATGCGCGCGGTCGTAGCAACAACGTGGGGAGGGGCGCCAGTTCACGGCGGGGCGGCATCGAGGACGAGCGTCGGGGTGGTGACGAGCACCACGCGGCCGTCGCCGAGCTGACCGTGGCCGTTGTCGCCCTGGCACCAGACCTCGCCGCGCCGCGTGAGGGCGCACGCGAACCCCGGCGGTGACCTCGCGCCGCGTACGGCGATCGGCCACCCTCGTGGCGTACGCCGCCGCGCGTGACGTCGGCGCCCGCCCCGTCGCATCCTCGCGGTCATGGCGAAGGACCCCAAGACCACCGACACCCCCACCCGCGAGCTCGCACGCTCAGACGACCCCGACGCCCTCGACGCCGCGCAGCGCAAGCTGATGGCGGAGGCCCTGCGGCGCTGCGAGGAGGTGCGCGCGGAGATGGAGTCGGCCCTCGTCGACCTCGGCCGCTGGGCCCTCGTCAACCTCTTCGACGACGACGCCGCCGAGGCGCTCGCCGGGGGCCGCGCCAACCCGGTGTGGCGCGCGCTGCTCGCGCGGGCCGGCGGGCCGACGCTGCGGCTCAGCCCGCGGATGCTCTCCGTCGCGCTCCACGTCGCGGCCTATGACAAGCGGATCAACGACGAGGCGTGGCGGGCGCTGGACGTCGGGCGCAAGGAGATCCTCCTCCCCCTGGGCGACGACAAGATGCTCCGCGCGGCGGCGAGGCGCGTGTCGTCGCTCAAGCTCACGCAGCGGGCGACGCGCGACCTCGTCGAGTCGATGCAGGCCGACGCGGGCCGCGGGAAGGTCGTGCGACTGACGGCGCCGAGGCTGGGCGCGCGCGTGCGCAAGATGCGGGAGGCGATCGCCCCGAGGCCCTTCCTGCGCAAGGTGGAGACCCTCGGCCGCGACCTCGACGCGGGGGCGCGTGAGGCGCTCGTCCGCGAGGTGACCGCCCTCCGCGAGGCCGCCGACGCGTTGCTCGAGACGCTGCAAAACAAGCGGTAGGGATGATGTGGGATGTCCTTCTGGCGCCAGAAGGACGTCCCACGTCGTGCGACAGACACGCACCATCCCGGGGCGCCCATCCTGCCGTACCAAGGTCGCGCCCTCGACTCGCTCTGCACCGCTGGAGGCGCCCGCTACCGCCTGGTGGGGGACGTCACGGTGGGCGACGGGCTCCGCCCCGCGCTGGTCACCGCGCTCCGTTGACGTCTCGCGGCCGCGCGGTGTCGTCGGCGGCCACGTGCATCACTGTCCAGCGTGTCCTCACCACCTGGTTCGTCCGACGCGTCGGCCGGGTCGAGAGCGGCCACGCCCGCATCCGACGGGTCCATCACGCGATCGCTCCCCAAAGGCGGCGGCGGGGACGCGGCAGCGGCGGCTCGGAGCGTCGACTCACGAGGCGGCGCTTCGACCACCGCGGCCATCGGCGCGCGCGACGTCGCACGGCGCCCCCGCAGCGCGAACGCGGCGACGGCCACCACCAGCGCGGCGACGACCACCACCGCCCACCCCTCGCGACGCGCGGGCGCTGCGCCTTCACGCGACGCAGGGCGCTCCTCGGGCGTCGTGAGCGGGGGCGGCGGCGCGCTCGACGGAAAGTGAACCCGCGCGGCGGTCACCGGCAGCACCGCGGCGGTCGCGCCGAAGGGCCGGAGCGCGTCGAGGAAATCCTCCGCCGTCTGGAACCGCAGCGCCCGGTCGCGCGACACCGCCCGCAGCACCACCGCATCGAGCGCCGCCGGGACGTCGGGGACGACCTCGCTCGGCGCCCGCGGAGCGGCCGTGCCATGGACCACGACCCCGTAGAGCTGCCCCGTCGACCGCGCTTCGAAGGGGAGCGCGCCGGTGAGCAGCTCGTAGAGCATCGCGCCCATCGCGTAGAGGTCGGCCCGGAGGTCGACGTCGCGCTGGCCCGTCCACTGCTCGGGGGCCATGTAGCTCGGCGTGCCAATGGGGACGCCGTCTTGTGTGACGAGCGCCGCGCCCTCGCCCGGCGGGTGAAACTTCGACACGCCGAAGTCGAGCAGCTTCACCGCCCCAGAGCCCTCGCAGAGGAAGACGTTGTCGGGCTTGAGGTCGCGGTGGACGACGCCGATCGCGTGGGCGGCGGCGAGCGCCGAGAGCACCTGCCCGACCACGGCGCACGCGTCGGCGGGCGCGAGCGTGAGCTCCCGCGCCACGCGCTCGCCGAGCGTCTCGCCGCGCAGGAGCTCCATCACCAGGAACGGGCGCTCCTCGTAGGCGCCGAAGTCAGTGACGGCCACGATGTGCGGGTGACCGATGGACGCCGCCGCGCGCGCCTCCCGCGTGAATCGGCCCACCGCCTCGGCGCTCCGCGCGAAGCGGAGGTGGAGCACCTTGAGCGCGACGCGCCGCGCGGACACGACGTCGTCGGCCTCGTAGACGGCCCCCATCGCGCCTTCGCCCAGGAGGTGGAGCAGACGGTAGCGGCCCTCCAGGGTGGTGTCCGGCGGGATCAAGGGCGGACCCGCGGGTTGCGGAGGGCGGCGCACATCACGGCAGCGCCCACTATGCCCAAGGCGCCGCCGCGATGCGAGATTTGTTGCTACGTCCGCGCCGTGTCTTCGGCCACCGCGGGGCTCTCCAGCGCGGCGACCGTCCCCGCGTCGACGACGCCGTACACCCGCTCCCACTTCGCGATGACCACCGACGCGAGCGCGTTGCCCGTCACGTTGATGACCGTGCGGGCCATGTCCATCACCTCGTCGACGGCGAGGATCATCGCGACGCCGGCCTCGCCGGGGAGGTTGAAGCTCGCGCAGGTGCCCGCGATGATGACCAGCGTCGCGCGGGGCACGCCGGCCACGCCCTTCGAGCTGAGCATGAAGGTGAGCACCATGGTGATCTGCTGGGCGACGGTGAGCTCGACGTGGGCGGCCTGCGCGATGGTGAGGCTCGCGAACACGAGGTACATCGTCGAGCCGTCGAGGTTGAAGGAGTAGCCCGTGGGGATGACGAAGCCCGCCACGCGGCGCGGCACGCCGAAGGCCACCATGTCTTCGAGCAGCCGCGGGAGCGCCGCCTCGCTCGACGCGGTGGAGAAGGCCGTGAGGGCGGGCTCGCGGATGGCCTTGAGGAAGGCCCCCACCCGCACCCCGCAGGCCCAGAGGATGGGGACGAACACCGCGAAGAACAGCACCGCGAGGGCGAAGTAGAAGCTCCCGACGAGGCGCGCGTAGCGGCCGAGGAGGTGCGCGACGGCGGCCCAGCCCTTGACGAACTCCCCGTCGATGCGCTGGCCCGCGGCCATGTGGCTGACGTTGTACGCCATCGCGCCGAACACCCCGAGCGGCGTGAGCTTCATCACGAGGTCGGTGTACTTGAACATCACCTTCGCGAGCCCTTCGAAGAAGACGAAGACGGGCTTGCCCGCCTCGCCCGCCCGCGCCAACGCGACGCCGAAGAGCGTGGCGAAGACCACCACCGGGAGGATGTCGCCCTCGGCCGCGTGGTGGACGAAGTTGGACGGGAAGGCGTGGAGCGCGATGTCCCAGCCGCTGCGCGCGGCCGTGGTCACCGGCGGCGTCGCGGCGTGCGTGCCGAGGTCGAGCGGGAGGCCGTCGCCGGGGCGCACCGTGTTGGCGATGAGGAGCCCGATGCCGAGGGCGAGCGTGGTGACGACTTCGAAGTAGAAGAGGGCCTTGGCGCCCATGCGCCCCACGGCGCGGATGTCGCCGGTCTGGGCGATGCCGACCACGATGGTCGACAACAGCATCGGCACGATGAGGCCCTTGATGAGGGCGATGAAGGCCTTCGAGAAGAAGCGGAAGAGCTGGTAGATCTGCGGGTGCGTGTCCTGCGGGAAGAAGCCACCGAGGAGGACGCCGAGGCAGAGCCCGACGAAGATCCAGAAGGTGCTCGAGTGGTGGAGGGGCTTCCGCGCGCCGGGGGTCATCGCGCGACGGTACTACGGGGCGGCGGCCGTCGTCGGGCACCTTCGCGTCACCGCGAGCGCTCCGTCGCCGTCGTCGGTGGCCACCGCCCGCACCTGCCACGGCGGCCCCACCGCAGCGACGTACCCCCGCCCCCTCGCCCGCGCCGCCGCCCGCCGCGCCGCCTCCCACGCCAGCAGCGAGAGCTCATCGGGCGCCGCCCCCGCGAGCTCGCAGTACCGCGCGCGGAAGGCCTCCACCGCGGTCGCGTCGGCGGCCACGAGGCCCACCCACACGCCCGGCGTCCCCGGCGTGGCGCGGCGCGCGTCGAAGACCCAGCGCGTTGACGCTCCCAGCGCCCGCACGGCCATCACCGCGCGGGGCTCCTCGCCCCACGGGCCCACCACGAGGTGAAGCTCGGTGGGGGAGAGGTTCACCGGGTCGCTCACGGCCACGGAGGCGCGGGCCAGCGACTCGCGCACGCGGCTCGAGAACAGGTCGCGCTCCGACCCCGGCGCCGCCGTCCAACGGACGCGCGTCCCTCGCTGCCGGACGGCCGCCGCCAGCGTCGCCGCGCGGTCGCGCAGGGGCGGACCCGCCGTGAGGGCGCGCCCCGTCGCGAGCTCGGTGTCGAGGTGCGGGGCGACGAGGTACACGTCCACCGCAGCCGCCTCCGCGCGCGCCGCGATGACCACGGAGTGATCCTCCACCGCCGGGCCGATCACGGCGGCGACGTGGAGGGCGACGAGCCGATCGAAGCCCGCGATCGCTTCTTCGCGGGTCGATCCCTCGTCGGCGGTCTCGATCTCCACCGAGCGCTCGCCTTCGAGGGCGATCTGGACGGCGCGGAGGGCGTCGGAGCCGATGCGCGCGCGGTCGCCCGACATCGGCGCGAGGAGCCCCAGGCGCAGCGGCGCCGGCCCCACCGCGTCGCTCACCACGCGGAGCGTCGCCTCGGTGTCGGGGAGGTCGGCGAGCCAGCGGAGCCAGCGCGGGATCTCGTTGCGCGCGGCGGCGACGGCCCGCAGCCGTTGGGCCGCGTCGACGCGGAGGGCGTGGCCCGCGGGGAGGGCGTCGATCGTGTCGGCGAGGGCCGCGGGGTCGTCGACGCGCGCCACGAGCTCGCGGAAGGCGTCCCCGCGCGGACCGGCCGCGTCGCAAGGGAGCCCCGTCGGGAGCCAGTGAGCGCCCGCCTCCGCGAAGGCCTCGATGCGCGCGAGGGCGCCGAGCGCGGCCACGGGGCGCCCCGCGCGGGCCTCCAGGGCGGCGACCGCGCAGTCGACCTCCGCGCTGTTGGACCGGTCGATCATCCGGCGCGACAGGGGACCGAGCGCGGCGAGGCCCTCACGGGTGCGTCCCTGTCGGGCGTGGACGATGCCCGCGACGAGGTCGCGGCGCATGGTGAGCGCGGGGTCGATGGCGCCGGGGACGTTGGCGAGCAGCGCCTCCGCGGCGGGCAGGTCGTCGAGGGCGACGCGGTACCGCGCGAGGGCCACGCGGGCGAGGCCCACGAGGGGGTCGCCCGGCGCCCGCGAGAGGACGCCCTCCAACACCCGACTGGCCTCCGTGAGGTCGCCGTCGTCGGCCTCCCGGGCGGCGCGGTCGATGGCCTGATCGACCGACACGTCCGGGCTCACCAGCCGCGGTGGGCGCCCCCGCGTCGCCCCCCCGCACGCGAGGAGCGCCCACGAGAGCGCGGTGACGACGGCGGGGCGGCGCATGCGGCCCCCTGGCACTACCACAACCCGCACCCGTTGGAATACGCGCCCGCCCCTCGCGCGTTGTGGCTCCCCGGTGAGCCACGTCGTCGAGAAGCGCCCCGTCGGGGCAAGGGCGCTCGTGGCGTCTTGTACGCTCCACGCGCTCGTCGTGGCGGTGGCGGCGTGGCGGTCGCGCTCCGTCGAACCCCCGCGCGTCGAGCTCCGCCCCACGGCCGTCACCGAGGTGGCCTTCGAAGCCCCCCCGCCACCGCCACCCCCTCCCCCGCCACCGCCGCCGCCTCCACCGCCAACGCAGCCGCCGCCCTCCCCGACGGCGCCCGCCGTGCGCGAACGGACCGCCGTCGCCGCCGCCCCTCAGCCCGCCGAAGCCGCCGCCCACGTCGCCCCCGCGGCCACCACCGAGCCCGTCGGCGCCACGCTCGAACCGCCGCGCGAAGCCACGCCGCCCCCAACGCCGGCCACGGCTCCGCCCCTGCGCGCCACCGACCTCCTGCGGGCGGGGGGGACGCTCGTTCCGACGCTGGCGGCACAATCGTACGGGTCCGAACGATCGCCCGAGGCCGTTCGGCAACGCGTGCAGGCGATCGCGGCCGCTCCGACGCTCGGCGCGCTCGCCGATAGCGATACCCGCCTCCCCGCGGGGACCGTCGGCCACGACCGGACGGTGGCGCGGCGGGCACAGGAGTTCCTTGACCCGCAGCGCGAGGTGACGGGCATCGGGGCGCTGCTGGCGGAGGCGCCGACGCGCTCGCTCGGGCAGATCCAGCGCAACGCGCCGCTGGGCGAATCGGCCGCCGGGGCCGCGATGGACGCCGTCCACGCCCAGTCGTACACGAGCTTGCAGATACCTCCGGGGTACGCGCCCTGCCAGGACTTCCGCGCCCTCACCCTGACCGCGGAGCTCACCCACGGCCCCGATGGGGCCGTCACCGGGTCGCGGGTGATTCGCTCGTCGGGCTCGCGTCGCCTCGACACCGCCGCCCTCGCGGCCCTGCAAGACGCCCACGGCGAGGTCGACCCGGCCCGCGGCGGTGTGCCCCCGACCACCCGCTGGATCGTCGAGGTGGGCGAAGACCGTGACGCCCATGTGCCCGTCGCGTGCGGGAGCACGGGGGGCTGGACGGTGTGGGCCCCGCGCGGAACCCGCTTCGGGGTGCGGGTGCGCGTGCGACGCGACCGCGCGACGGCCGGCGCGCTCAGGTGAGGACGAGCGCCATCAGCAGGGCGTCTTCGCCGTCGTCGTAGTAGCGCGCGCGTCGCCCCACCTCGGCGAAGCCCAGCGCGCGGTAGAGCGTCACCGCGGGGGTGTTGCCGGGCCGCACCTCCAGCAGCACGCGGGCGTCCCCGCGGGCGCGGGCGTGCTCGATGACCCGGTGCATCAGCGCGCGGCCGAGGCCCCCGCGGCGCACGTCAGGGTGCGTGGCCACCTGGATCACCTCGACCTCGTCGGCCACCTGCCACGCGGTGAGGTACGCCACCACCGCGCCCTCGCGCTCGGCGACGTGGACGGTCGACCAGCTCCGCGCGAGCTCGTCGCGCATGCCGTCGGGGTCGTGCGGCGGGCCGAAGCAGGCGGCCTCGATCGCTTCGAGGTGGGCGAGGTCGGCCGCGGTGGCCGTCCGCAGCGTCGCGGTCACGGCGCGGCGGGCTCCGCGGGGTAGCGCACGTGGACGCGGCCCCCGAGCGCGCGGAGGTACTGCCGGAGCGCGCGGGGGTACGCCTCGGCCACCATCCGTTCGGCGAGGCGGGGGCGCGCGGCGGCGAAGGTGTCGGGGAGCGAGGCGGGGTCGCGGCGGCGCTCCTCCTCCCAGCGGACGCGAAGCTCTTGAGTGCTCGGGACGAGGAGCCGGGCGTGGCGCTGGACGAGGAAGCGTCGGGCCACCGCGCGGCGTCGGGTGAGCGCGTCGAACTCCGCGGGCGACGTGCCCGTGGCCTCCAGCAACGCGCGCAGCCCGTCGGGGCCGCCGATGCGGGCGAGCAGGTCGGCGCGCTCAGTGGCGAGCGACTCGGCGTCGACGTCGGCCATCGCGGCGCGCTCGGCGTCGCGGGCGACCAGCACCTCGGCGCAGAGCCCTTCGAGCAGCGGCGCGACCGTGGACTCGGGGTCGACCGCGACGTGCAGCGCGTCGGGCGCGTGGCGCGTCACCAGCTCCACCCGGAGCGAAAGGACAAAATCACTGCGGAGGACGAAGCGGGGGGCGGGGTCGGCCTCGCTCTCCAGCACCGCGACGACGGCGTCGAGGGCGACGGGCGCGGCGGCCGTCTGCGCCAGCGCGACCCCGAAGAGGAGCGCCAGCGGGAGGGTCATCGCTCGTCGTCGTAGGCGCCGCCGTTGGCGTCGACGTTGCCGGCGAGGGTGGTCACCTCGGCCCGCGCCGTCCGACGCTCGCGGAGCCATTCGAGGAAGGCGATGGCGGTCTCGATCTCGCGCGAGGGCACGAGGTCGGCGGCCTCGCGGAGCCGACGGCGCTGGGCCTCGATGCCCATGCGGGCGCGGCGCAGGGTGTCGGCGGCGGCGTCTTCTTCCTCCACGGGGGCCTCGGGTTCGGGCGTCGTCGGAGCCCACACGGGGCGCGCGACGGCCTCCAGGTTGTGCGCTTCCAGCCACGCCTCCATGCAGCTCCGCAGCCGCTCGGTGCGAAACTGGAACCACCGCTCCCGGTCGGCCGGGAAGCTCATGAGGACGTCTTTGAAGCGGCGGAACGCGCCCTTGCCATCGATGGCAGAGACGAGGCGACCGCGCAGGTCGGGCTCGGTGACGGTGGCGATGAAGCGCTCCATCCAACGGTACTGCTCGCGCGACGACACCGGGTCGACGCGCAGGTAGCTCGTGTCGCTCGCGATGCGCTGGTGCATCGCCGGGTCGGCCACGCCGTCGACGACGCGGAGCACCTCACCCGTCGAGAGGTGGAGGTAGGAGTGCACCTCGGGCGCGTTGTTCTCGAACGCGTCTTCGAGGGCCTCCCAGGAGATCTCCAGGTGCTGCTTGGGCTTCGGGTTCTCTTCGGACATCGTAGGTATCGTCTCCTTCACGGGAGCAGCGCGCGCGCCACGGCCCTGTTCCATCGACCGCGGAGCGCGTCGACCACCGCCGCGGGGCTCTGCGGGGTGAAGGTGCGATCGACCGCGATCGACCCGAGCACCTCATCGCGCGAGCCGACGAGCCCGGCGCCGAGGGCCGCGAGCATCCCCGCGCCCATCGCCGTCGTCTCCACCACCTTCGGGCGAACCACTTCGGTCGCCGCGACGTCTGCCTGGATCTGCATCAAGAGGTCGTTGGCCGACGCGCCGCCGTCGACCCGCATCGACGCGATGGCCGCGCCGGCGTCCTTCGCCATCGCCTCGACGAGCTCGGCGATCTCCAGCGCGATGCCGTCGAGCGTCGCCCGCGCGATGTGGGCCCGCGTGGTGTCGCGCCCGATGCCGCACACCAGGCCCCGCGCCTCGGGCGACCAGTGCGGCGCGCCCATCCCCGTCAGCGACGGGACCACCACCACCTCGCCCGCATCAGGAACCGAACGCGCGAGCGACT
This sequence comes from Polyangiales bacterium, assembly GCA_044375895.1. Taxonomy (GTDB): domain Bacteria; phylum Myxococcota_A; class Polyangia; order Polyangiales; genus CAISKJ01. Next base: position 10,032 of record JBILLV010000224.1, read on the forward strand.
CCACCTCGGCGGCCGTCTGGATGATCCCGAGGCCGTCACGCAGCCACTGGACGGCGGCGCCCGCCACGAAGGCGCTCCCCTCGATGGCGTAGGCCACCTCGCCGGGGATCTTCCACGCCACCGTCGTCAGCAGCCGGTGGCGCGACGGGAGGGGCTCGGGGCCGCAGTTCATCAGCACGAAGGCGCCGGTGCCGTAGGTGCACTTGACGTCGCCCTTGCGGAAGCAGCCCTGACCGAAGAGCGCCGCCTGCTGGTCACCCGCGATGCCCGCGATGGGGACGCCGTCGGGGAGACCCGGGATGCCCTTCGTGTGCCCCACCACCCCCGCGCTCGCCACCACCTCGGGGAGCACCGCGCGCGGCACGTCGAGGGCCGCGAGGAGCTCGTCGTCCCACGCGAGGCTCTTGAGCGACAGCAGCAGGGTGCGCGACGCGTTGGTGACGTCGGTCACGTGGGCGCCGCCGGTGAGCTTGTGGATCAACCACGTGTCGATGGTGCCGAAGGCCACCTCGCCGCGGAGGGCCTTCGCGCGGGCGCCCTCGACGTGATCGAGGAGCCACGCGATCTTGGTCCCCGCGAAATACGGGTCGAGCAGCAGGCCCGCCCGCTCGTACACCAGCGCCTCGACGCCGCGCTCGCGGAGGGCGGCGCACTCGGGGGCGGTACGACGATCCTGCCAGACGATGGCGCGGTGGAGGGGACGACCGGTCGCACGATCCCAGAGCAGCGTGGTCTCGCGCTGGTTGGTGATGCCCACCGCACGAACGCTCGCGGGGGCGACCCCGGAGGCCGTGAGGGCGCCGCCGATGGCCTCGACCACGCCCGACCAGATCTCTTCGCCGTCGTGCTCCACCCGCCCGGGGCCCGGGAAATGCTGGGGGACGGCGACGGTGTGACGGCCGACGACACGGCCGCGGACGTCGAGGACCAGCACGGTGGTGCCGGTGGTGCCCTGGTCGATCGCGAGGATGTGCTCACCCATGACGGGTCTCTGGTGTATTCGCCCGTCGCCGCGGTTGCAAGGACAGATCAGACCGTCAATGCCCCGGCACCACCGCGGGCCCGCCCCGCTCGCCGAGGCTCTGCCGATCGTAGTGGACGTACACCCGCGTGCCCGGATCGGCCGTCGTCGAGAAGGCCCCGTGCCACCCCGCGGGCACGGTCGGGGAGGTCCACGCGAAGAGCCAGCGCGCGTCTTCGGGCAGCAGGTTGACGCAGCCGTGCGAGCGGACGGCGCCGAAGCCCGTGTGCCAGTACGCCCCATGGAGCGCGAAGGATTGCTCGAAGTACATCACCCACGGCACGTCTTCGATGGAGTAGGCGCCGTTGGTCGCGTCGCCGTCCATCGTCGTGGCGATGTGCTTCTGCTGGATGCGGAAGCCCCCCTGCACCGTCTCGTAGCTCGCCCCCGTGTCGTCGCGCGCCGTCAACCCCGTCGACACCAGCGTGGCGTACACGGGGGTCGCCCCGACGTAGGCGACGAGCGACTGGCGATCGAGGTTGACGTCGATCCATTTCTCGTCGCCGATGAGGTCGGCGGGCGGCGGCTGCGCGGTGACCACCGTCACGTCCGCGCGCCGCAGGTAGCGCCCGTCGCGCGTGCGGAGGAAGTCCTCCGTGCGCCACCGCACGGGCTCCGCGCTCTCCAGGGGATGGCCCGTGAGGCGCGGCGTGCGGATGAGCTGGCGCATGATGTTGTCGGGGCCGAGGCGACGGAGCGTGGCGTTCTCCGCGGTGACGAAGGCGACCGGGAGGCGCGCGCCGTCGGCCGTCAGCGCGAGGCCGTGAAAGGGTCGCGACCCGACGCCCTGGAGGGCCGTCGCACGCACCCACCCGCCGGAGTGCGTGCGGTGGAAGATGGCGCCCGACTCCGCGCGGGCGCCGCGGTCGATGGACACGTACATCCCGCGGGTGAGCCGCCGGAGGATGGGGGTGTCTTCGCGGCCTTCGAGGTCGGCGAGCGTCGGGGCCATGTCGCCGGCGAGGCGGACGACGGCGGAGTTCTCGAGCCCCGCTTCGCCGATGGGGGTGACGAAGCGCTCGGGCTCGGTGGCCTGCTCCTCGGCCGTCGTCGGGAGCGAGCGGTACACGATGGCGGCCCGCGGCGCGTGGCCGTAGCGGTAGGGGAGCCCCGCGTCGAGGGCGGGCTGGGACGCGAGGCGCGAGCGCATGTCGCGGGTGAGGTGGCGGGTGAGCACCGCGCCGCGGCTCGCGCAGATGTAGCCGCCCCCTTCGATCTCGTACCAGCCGGTGTCGCGGCGATCGGGGCGGGCGGGGCACTGCTCGTCGCCGAGGGGGCCGCGGACGATGCGGGCGGTGCCGCCGGCGCGGAGGTACCCGCGCCACTCGGGGGCGACGCGCGGCCCGAAATAGATCGCGACCTCGCGGATGACGGCGGTGATCGTCTCGCCCGCGAAGGGAGAGGGCGCGGCGTCGACCGCGACGTCGGGCGAAGGGGCGGCGGCATCGGACGACGGCGCAGACGCTGCGGGCTCGGCGTCGGGCGCGTCGGGGACGCTCGCGGCGTCGGGCGACGCGACGGCCACGACGAGGGAAGGGAGCGGCGGCTGCGCGGGGGCGCGGCTCGCGCAGGCGGTGAGGAAGGAGGCAAGGAAGCAACGACGGAGCGACACGGCGACGCGGGAGATGCCAGCAACGGGCGCCACGGCGCAACAGGAGAGGCGAAGTTTCAGAGCTACGTCAGGCGGCCGCGCGGCGCGCGGTGTTGAGCGCGCGACCGAGGATGGTGGAGTCGAGGCTGGGGAGCCGGTCGAAGCGGAGGCCCATCCCCGAGGTGACGCCCTTGGGGGCGCGGACGACGAGGGCGTCGGCCACGATGCGGTGCCAGGTTCCAGGGACGGTGAACGACACCGTGAGCCGCTCGCCCGGCCCGAGCAGCAGGTCGGCCGAGAGGAACATCCCCGACTGCGACAGGTCGGTGCACTCGACCTCCACCGGGGCATAGAAATGATTGCTGAACACCGACGCGGGGAGGTGCACCCGCGCCCGAGGCGCCTCGCGAACCGCTCGTGTCACCGCGCTTGTCGTTTCCATGCTTCGATCGTATGAGGGCGCCGCGCGCGATGCCTACACTTTGGCATCGCCCCCGGAGGTGACGGCGGAATGTTGACGGGACCCCACGCGCGCGCATTGGACGAGCCCAGCGCACCCTGCGTGGCGGCTCCAGCGGAGGGCGCCGTCAGCGCGCGCCGCGGTGTCAGAGCTCCGACGCCCACGCGCCGCGCGGTGACGCCATGAGGCGCTGGTCCTTCGGGCTCCGGGCGCAGATCATCGTCGCGCTGGTGGTGGTGCTGTCAGTGTCGACGGCCTTCGTCTCGCTGGCGGTGCAGCCCCTCACCCGCGCGTCGGGTCGCTTCGCGCGGCACCGCCTCGGCCTGACGCTCGCGCGCTCGGTGGCCGGCGAGGTGGCGCTCACGCCGGCCCCCGAGTCGGTGCGCGAGCTCTTGCGCAGCTCCGTCGGGGACGTTGGGCTCAGCGGCGCGGCCCTCTACGACCTCGACCGCCGCCTCGTCGCGCGCGCCGGTGACCTCCAGCTCCCGATGTCGTTTCACCCCCGGCTCGTCGACGACGCGCGGGAGTCCGGCGAGGTGCTCGCGGTGGCGGTGTACATCCCCGGCCGCGGCGTCTTCGTCGCCGAGACCTCCCTCTCCCAGAGCCCCGCCGAGCGCGCGGTGCCGGGCCTCCTGGTGCTCTACACCGTGTCCGCGGGCCTGCTCTCGCTCATCGTGGTGTACCTCCTCCTCACGCGCTGGATCGTCCGCCCGGTGGAGGCCCTCACCGCCGCCGCCGAGCGCGTCGCCGCGGGACGTCGCGACGTGGCCGCGCCGCCCGGTGGCGCCTCGGAGATCGCCCGCGCCGCCGGGGCCTTCAACCACATGACCGAGCAGCTCCGCGCCCGGGAAGAAGAGCTCTCCCGGCGCGTGCGTGAGCTCGAGCGGACGCACCGTGATCTCCAGCGCGCGCAGGAGCAGGTGGCCCGCGGCGAGCGCCTCGCGACGGTGGGACGCCTCTCCGCGGGCATCGCCCACGAGGTGGGGAACCCCCTCGCGGCCATCGTGGGCCTCGCCGACGTGATGGCCGACGGCGGGCTCGACGAGGGCGAGGTGAAGGAGTTCTCGGGCCGTATCGGGCGCGAGGCCCAGCGCATCCACCGCACGGTGCGCGAGCTGCTCGACTACGCGCGCGCCTCGCCGTCACCCGCGGGGATCACCGACCCGGACGGGCGGCGGGGTGAGGTTCCTGATGCGATCGAGCAGGTGACGCGGCTGCTGGCGCCGCAGAAGTCCATGCGCGACGTGAAGCTGACGACCCACGTCGACGCGAACGTCCCCTTCGTGGCCGTGTCGACCGACCGCCTCGTGCAGGTGCTGCTCAACCTCTGCCTCAACGCGGGCGATGCGCTGCGCGGCGCGGGCGTCTCTCCCGGGAGCGTCACCCTGCGCGCCACCACCGCGCGCGACCGGGTGACCCTGGAGGTGGAAGACAACGGCCCCGGCATCCCCGAAGAGCTTCGCGCCAAGGTGTTCGAGCCCTTCTTCACGACCAAGCCCGCGGGCGAAGGGACGGGCCTCGGGCTCGCGACCTCCGCGGCCATCGTCGAACAAGCCGGCGGAACCATCGTGGTCAAGGGCCGCGCGGACGGCGCTTCGGGCGCTCGTTTTGTGCTCGATCTGCCGGTGCCGGGCGTGCGGATGGCGCGCGAGTCGATGGTGCCGCCCGACCCGAGCGATCGGAGCAGCTGACGGGGGTTGTCACAACTGGAGTTCGGAGTAGGTCTCGAAGCGACGAGGATCAGCAACCGATCGCTTCCGCGATGCGGTCCGTCGTCCGTCGCTGGCGGCCTTCCGGGCGGTCCCAACGAGACGAAGAACGCCGCTTCCAACGCCCCTCGTCGAAGGCGACCGAAAGGCTGCCAGCGAC
>JBILLV010000026.1:0-49681 GCA_044375895.1 Polyangiales bacterium
TGCCCGCGGGCGCGGGGCATCGAAGCGGCCGTCGGGGGCCACGCCGCGCACGCGTTTCGCGCCCAGGGTTCGCCCGACATGGATCGATGGGCGCGCGAAGGCTCACCCTGGGCTCGCAGCATGGGAATCACTGGCGCCCGATGCTGCGACGCGTCGGCGAGGAGGCCCTCACGGACTTCGTGCGTCACTACCTGATGCGCAGCGGTCAGCTCGTGCGGGAGACCGACGTCTACGCCGAGCTGAAGTCCCGGATCGACGCCGAGCGCCCCTTCGAACCCGCTCGCCACCTTAAGGATCTGGCCCGCTTCGCTGAGTTCTACGCGCTGCTCCTGAGGCCGGAGGGGATGCCGGTCGTCCGCATCCAGGAGCGCCTCGCGCGGCTCAACCGCCTGGAGGTGACCGTCGCGTACCCCTTTCTCCTGAGCGTCCTCGCGGATCGCGCGGAGGGGCGACTCAGCGACGAGCAGACGGTCGCGGTGCTCGATGTGGTGGAGGGATACGTCATCCGGCGCTTCGTCTGCGGCGTCCCGACGCACGGGCTGAACAAGGTCTTCCCCCCGCTCCACGCGACGGCGTTGCGCGCGGGTGGCGACTTCGTCGGCGCGGTGAAGGCGACGCTTGCTTCGAGTCCGCGCAACTACCCGCGCGACGCTGCCTTTCGAGAGCGACTCAAGACCGCTCGGCCGTCGATCCGACGGGCCTCTGGTGAAGCTCCTGCGCTGCCTCGGTCTTCCCCCGTGCGCCTCCCGGTGACAACGCCCCGCAGTTGCGGGAAACTTCGCCCCCGATGACCTCTGCGGCCACGAAGCTCCCCGAGCAGATCGACCTCGTCACGCTCCCGCTCAACGCGAACGAACCCACCGACCGCCGCCTCCTCGCGGGGCTACGCGCCCTGCTGGAGGAGCGCGGCGCCGCGCACCCGTCCCCGCAGGTCTACACAGACGCGTTCTGGGTCGCGCTGGCGACGCTCTCATCGCGCGGAGCCTCTGAAACCCTCGCCGCGCGCGCGGTACGCACATGGTCGCTCTTCCTTGCCCCCTACGCGCCGCCGGAGGCGTCGATCGAGCCGATCGCCGAGGGGTTGCGCTTCGCCTGGAGCCTCAACCAGCTCTACCTCCATGTCGACGTGCGCGAGGCGGGCGGCTACGAATGGTTCTCTCGCAACCACGTCACCGGGGCCTACGAGGGGACGGCGCACGACGTGGAGCCCGAGCTGCCCGCGGCCTTCTTCCGCGCCCTCGTCGCGCTCCGCGATCACGTCGAGGTGCGGCGTTGAGCGCGGGCGATCGCGTGGCCGACGATGTGCGCGTGCGTCGCGCGCGCCGTCGTGCTGCGGGGTGGCGGCGATCTTGTGACCTTCTGCCTGCCGGTCGCGGCGGTCGATCGGATCGCCGCGGACCTCCGCCACGAGCGCCTCTGCGTCGTCGAGGACCCGGACGGTGCCATCGGGTGTGCGCCCGAGGACGCCCTCTGGCACCATGGCATTGAGGGCTTGGAGAAGGCCGCCTGGTCCGATCGAGCACAACGAATGGACGCGCTGACGCGCATCGCGCTCGCGTGCAAAACGCCAGGGTAGCGGGCGTCGTCGCGCTTGGGAGAGCTGGGCGGAGTCGAAGGCGACCCTCATCGCGGGGCTCAGGGCGTCTCCGGTGCTTTCGCGGCGCCACCACAACCCTACGCCACGCGGGCGACGTCCTCCTTCGTCTCCGCGTCGTTGGCGGGCGCGTCGCGTGGGGCACGGCGCAGGAGCGCCAGGGCGAGGGCGACGGCCTGCGGCAAGCGGCGCGGCCGTAGATTTGCGCCTGCGCCGGCGGCATCATGGCGCCATGAGCGACGCTCCGCTGCCCCCTCACACGCTCGCGCCCGACCCGACGAAGCCGCGGATGCCCAGGTATCCCGCGCCGCTCGTCGCGGCGGACGTCGCCGCGCTCACGCGGAACAACCCCGTGATGGCGGTCTACGTCGAGCTCGCGGCGCGCTACGAGGGCGAGTTCGCGGAGATGGCAGCGGCCGACGCCAAGGACGACGAGGCGATCGCACGCGCGATCGTGGCGATGACGCGGTGATTCTTGACGCGGACGACCTCGTCGACGCGTGGCCGCACATCGCCGAGCGCCACTGGCGGGTGCCTCTGTGCGACGCCGTCGCCGTGCGGCAGTGCTGCTAGCGCGCAGCAGCGCTGGCCGCGGGCGACGTCCTCTCCGAACCCGCGGCGATGTTCTTTGTGTTCGCCGATCGACGGCGAGCCTTCCCGTTCGGATGGAAGCTGATGGCGGACTTCTTCGCCCGCGCTCAGGCGCACGTAGACGGGCTGGAGGTCGAGGCGACGCGCGACGAACTCGACGGGTGGTGCGTCGCGGTCCTGCATCATCGCGCGTCCTGGGAGGCCGTGCGCGACTGGTTCGCTACGCGGGTAACGCCGAGGGCGCAGGCGTAGCGCGGTCCCCCTACGCCACGCGGGCGACGTCCTCCTTCGTCTCGGCTTCGTTGGCGGGTGCTTCCTCTTCCTTCGACAACTCGCGGGCCTCCGCGCGCTGCTCGGTGATGGGTGCAAGCGGGTGGCGCGGGGCGATGGGGAGTCGCACGGACTTCCGTACCCCGGGTAGGGATTGCGATCGCTCCCACGATTTGTTGAAGGCGCGCCTCGGGGGCCGACACCCACCCCTGTTGGCGTCGCGGTTGCGCGCCCGCAGCGTGGTTCGTACGTGACTCGCGCACGGTTGTGCATGCGTCTCTACATCCTCGCCGCGACGTGCATCCTTGCGCCAACGGAGGTGCCCATGACGAACAAATTCCTGGCGACTTCTGGCAGGCGAGGACGGGGCAGACGCGCCTCGGTGTGGGGGATCCTCGCGCTCGGCACGGTCGCATGTGAGCCGCTTCCAACCACTCACGACGCTGCCGCAGCCGACGCCGATACGTCTATCTCCGACGCAGGCGGGCCCTCGCAACCGCCCTCCAATCGGGACTGTCACTGGGACTGCTTCGGCGGCGCGACCTGTCGCAACGGCCGTGTCATCGCCAACTACCCCTCGCCGCGCCCGTGTACCTTTCCGCCGGGCGTCACCGCGGAGACGGTCTGTGACTTCGCGAGCGCGGCCTGCCCCACCGCGCAGTGCGCGCCAACGACGCCCTACCAGGTCTGCGCGTCGAGACGAGCGGCAGTGTACGCCATCAACCCGCCTGCGGCGGCGGACGACCCGCTCATCGCGCGCGTCTTCTGCGAAGCTGGGACGCTGAAGCGAGCGGGGGCGACGTGCGCCACGGACGACGACTGCCGTCCAGCCGCGTCGGAGCACGCGACCGGCCTTCGCTGCGACACCGGCACGCAGCGGTGCGTCGTCCGCGCGCGACCGCCCGCGCCCGATCGCTTCGGCGCATCGTGCGGGCTCGACCTCGCGGGGATGCCCATCGGAACAGGCACCTACGTGGTGGTCGGGGCGACCTGCGACCTCTGCGCCGTCAACCGGAACTTCCGGGGATGTAGCGGGCAGGTGTGCACGGTCGCGTGTGACTTCGACGAGGACTGCCCGGAGGGGTCGCTCTGCGCGTGCGCACTCCCGACGGGCGCGATGCGCTTCAACCACCTGGGCGTGTGCGTGCGTGCGGCCGACCGCGACGCGCAGGCGGTCTCCGCTGCGCTCGGGTGCGGCACCGCGGGCGACGCGGGTGCGCCCGATGCGGACAGGCCCGACGCGGGCGGACCCGACGCGTAGTTCGGCCGGATCGGCTACTGCACGCTCACCGACGCGCTCACGGAGACGGAGACGCGGATGGAGACGTTCATGCTCGCGACGGCCGAGGCCGACGCCTGCGCGGCGGCGTAAGCGCACGCCGCCGCGCCCGCGCCGTACTGGGCGACGGCGCCCGGGAGCTGATCGGCCGCGCGGGCCATCTCGGCGCCGGAGCGGGCGGCCCGTTCGAGCTGCGTGCGGAGCCCCACCACCGTGCGGTAGCCCCCGGCGAGCGCGGCCTGGACGCGCGCCACGCGGGCCGCGGCGTCGGTGGCGACCTCGCCCGAGAGCTGGAGGCGGACAGCGCCCGGCGTGCAGGTGGCGCGGGCGTCGAAGCGGGCGTCGCAGGCCGCGCGGCAGTCGGCCTGGAGGTTCGGCGGACGCACGCGCCCGGTGCAGTAGGGCTCGGTGTACTGCACGCTGCAGCCGCCGCGGCACTCACCGCCGCAGGTGCCCGACGCCTGCGCCACGCAGCGACCCTCGCACGCGCCCGCGCAGTTGCCCTGGGCGTCGTAGGCGGAGCAGGTGCCTTCGCAGGTTCCGTTGCAGGCGCCGTGGACCTCGACGGCGCAGCGGCCGGTGCAGGCGGCGGAGCACGTCCCGCGGAGCTCGCCACCCTCGCACTGGAGCTCGACCTGCGCGGGGGTGTAGGTGGCGTCACACTCTGCGGCGCAGCGCGCGTACGCGTCGACGCTCACGGAGCACACCGGGGGGATGGCCACGAGCTCGGCGCGGGCGTTGACGCCGGTACGGATGGCGGTGAGGTCGTCGCGGAGCTGGCGCGCGGCGCGCTCGCAGAGGGCCTCGGTGGGGTTGGGCGACGCGGCCGCGGCGGCGATCTCCGTGATGGGCACCTCGAGCGATCCCGCGAGCTGACGACAGCCGGTGAGGAGCTGGAGGTTGAGCCCGTTGGCCGCCTCGGAGAACTGGTTCACAGAGACGACGAAGGCCTCGACGCGCTGGGCCGCAGCGGAGGCCCCGAGGTCGCCGTTGCAGGTCGGCGGCACCGTCGCCGCCCCCCCACGCTGCGACGGCGGAACCGCGCAGCCAGTAGCGACGAGAGCGACGAGGCCGAGGGACGTGTGGCGGGTGTGACGCATGGGGGGAGTGAGCCCGAAGCGAGCGGCCCGTTCAAGGGGTTTGTCGAGGGTACGCCCGGCGCTCGCGACGTCACGGCGAGTGGAGCGCTTCGATGAGGTGAAACGTCCCCGGTTCGAGCTCCCAGACGAACTGCGAGCGGGGCACGTCGGGCAGCAACGCGCTGGTGCGGTGGTCGAAGAGCGCGAGCGTCGGGTCGTCGGTGGGCGGGTAGTGTTGGCGCACGAGGTCTTCCGCCGACGACCACGCCACGGGGTTCTCCGGGTCGACGGCGTGCGGTCGCACGGGTCCCGACAATCGATCGTGGAAGGTGGCCCACGAGCGTCCGATGAGCGCGTCGGGGAGCGCCCGCAGCCAGTGCTCGTAGGAGCCAACGGGCGGGGCGTCGTCGTCGTGATCGGGCGCGCGGTCGTCGCCGAGCAGGGGGAGCTGGCCGAGGATGTTGCAGAAGAGAACCGCCGTGTCGGGGTGCGCCGCGAGCAGCGCGCGGAACGGTTCGAGGGTGAAGCCCTGGGCGTCGGGCGAGAGGTGGTCGCGCGCGTCCCAGGTGAGGCGCGTGCCGCGACGCAGGACGGTGCGCGTGCGCCAACGGAAGAGCCACGGCGCGAAGGGGTCGATGTCCACCGCGGTGAGCTGCGAGAAGCGTGCGAGGAAGTCGAGGTCGAGGCAGTGGCCGCCGCTCGGCCCGATCAAGAGGAGCGAGCGCTCCGGGGGCGACCAGGCGTGGAGCCAGCGGGCGAGGTCGCGCACGAAGGGGGCCCACAGGCCGCGGCGACGCACGAGCGCGCGCAGGTGGTACCCGAAGCCGCCCGTGGGGTTCTCCCAGCGAGACGTGGCGACTTCGCGACGGACCTCAGCCGCCCGCGCCATCGAAGGTCGCGTCGCCGGGGCTACCGGGCACGTCCGTCCCGACGGGCATGCACGCGCCCGACATGTACAGGCACAGCCCCGAGATGCAGCAGTAGTTGCCAGGGTCGCCCGGCGTGCGGCACGGCGCGCAGTCCGACTCGGCGCGGCACGACGAGGGGCACATCCCCGCGGGGGGCGTGCAGCGACCGCCCGAGCACGTCTCGCCGCTGTTGCAGCGCGTCCCGCAGGCGCCGCAGTGGGCGGTGTCGGTCTGCGTGTTGACGCACGATCCGCCGCACGAGGTGGTGCCCGACGCGCAGCCGCAGCTGCCGCCGGAGCAGCCCGTCCCCGAGGGGCAGGGGTTGTTGCAGCGGCCGCAGTGGAGCGCGCTGCTGGTGGTGTCGGTCTCGCAACCGTTGGCGGCGTTGTTGTCGCAGTTGAGCCGCGGCGCCGTGCACGTCAGCCCGGGGGTCTCCGGCACGCTCTGGTCGAGCGACGGGAGGTCGGGGAGACCGGTCGCGTCCATGGTGACCATGGCGTCTTCCCCCGCGCACACGCAGGCCGCGAAGGTGCCGTCGTCCTGGCAGGTGCGCGTCCCCGCGGCGCCGCTCGCGCACATGCAGTCCTCGGTGGCGCCCGCCGTACAGCCGGTCGGCGACGGCCCGCCCGAGCCTCCGCCACGCGCTCCGCCGCACGAAACGAGCAGAGCGAACACCAGGGCGACGCATCGGTTGCGGGTCATGGCGGCGACGATACGACGGCTCTCGCGCCTCTGTCACGAGGACGACAGCACCCATTGACGCGGTCGCCCCGGACGAAGGACCCTCCCGCCCTCTGATGACCCCGGCGGCCGGACGCTGCGCACTCGTGGTCCACCACGCGCGAACGGGCGCCGCGGCGCTCAACGTGGTGACCGCGGCCCTCGACACCGATCCCCGCACGCGGGACACGGCGGTGCATTTCTGCCGTGACGTCGCCGAGCTGGTCGCGGCCATCCGCGCGGTCGACGATGCGGGAGCGCGGCCCGTGGTGGGGTGGTCGTTCTACTCGACGGACTTCCCCGCGATGGCCGACGACCTGGCGCGGGTGCGGGCCGCCACCGCCGACGTGACCCGCGCCGTCCACGTCGCAGGGGGCGTCCATGCGACGGCGGAGCCCCTCGACACGCTCCGCGCGGGCTTCGACCTCGTGGTGGTGGGCGAGGGGGAGGCGACGCTCGTCGAGGTGATGCATGCCTTCGCCACGGGAGGTGACCCGCGCGCGCTCCCCGGCACGGCGCACCGCGACGAACAGGGGAGGCTGGTGAGCAACGGCCCCGGGCCCCGGCGTCCCCTCGACGACTTCCCCGGCTTCAACGCCCGTTACTTCAAGTGGAACCCTCTGGAGATCACGCGCGGCTGCGTCTACGCGTGCACCTTCTGCCAGACCCCGTACGTCTTCAAGGCGCGCTTCCGTCACCGCTCGGTGGACAACGTGCGCGAGCACGCGGCCGCGATGGCGCGCCACGAGGCCCGCTACATGCGCTTCGTCACCCCGACGGCGCTCTCGTACGGGTCGGACGACGAGACGCCCAACCTCGCCGCGGTGGAGGCGCTGCTGGCCGCTGTGCGCGGGGCGCTCGGGCGCGAGGCGAAGGTGTACTTCGGGACGTTCCCGTCGGAGTGTCGGCCGGAGCACGTGACGGAGGAGGCGCTGCGGATTCTCGCGCGGTGGTGCGACAACACCAGCCTCATCATCGGCGGTCAGTCGGGCTCCGAGCGGCTGTTGGAGGCCACACGCCGCGGCCACACCGTCGGCGACGTTGTCCGCGCGGTGGAGCGCTGCATCGCCGCCCGCATCCGCCCCGACGTGGACTTTCTCTTCGGGCTCCCGGGCGAGACCGAAGACGATCAGCGCGCGACCGTTGCCCTCGCCGAGCGCCTCGTCGCGATGGGCGCCCGCGTGCACAGCCACGGCTTCATGCCGCTGCCAGGGACGCCCCTGCGCGACGCCGAGCCCGCCCCCATCGGCGACGAGCTCCACGCGATGCTCCGCCGGCTGGAGGCGCAGGGCAAGAGCTACGGCCCCTGGCGCGGCCACGTCGTGCGCGCCGACGAGCTCGTGCGGCGCCGCCAGACGCTCCGCGCGCTCGGGCGGCGCTGACTACAGCGCGCGGCGCGCGGGCAGCGTCACCGTCGCGGCGAAGAGCCCGGCGACCAGCGCGACCGCCGTGGTGATCATCACGAACGCCGCCTCCACCGCGGGCACCACCGCCCGATCGAGCATCGAGAGGACCCCACGAAACCCCACGCTGCCGGGCACGAGCATGAGGATGCCGGGCACCATCGGGACGAGCGCCGGGCGACGGAAGCGCCGCGCGTAGAGGTTGCTCGCGAGGCCGACGAGGTAGGCCCCCGCGAAGGCGCCGAGCTCGGGGCCGAGCGCGCGCCCGCCGAAGGTGTTGCCGAGAAACGCGAGCGCCCCCGCGGCGACGATGACGGGCGCGTCGCGCCACCGCGCTCTGAGGAGCACCATGAAGGCCAGCGACGCCACCAGCACGGCGACGGCTTCGAGGGCGAAGGGCCAGCCGTAGGCCTTCTGCACGGCCGTCGGGGGTGGGAGCACGCGCGCCGTCACCGCCCCGCCGAGCGCCACGCCGAAGCCGAGCGCGAGCAACGACACCGCGCCGCCGGCGAAGCGCGCCGTCCCCGACGCGAGGTGGCGCGACGCGAGCTCGAGCATCGCGCTGGTGAGCGTGAGCCCGGGGAGCAGCGCGATGATGCCCGAGAGGGTGACGACGGAGGGCGAGGTGCCCGGTCGCAGCCGTGAGACGACGACCGCGGCGGCCGCGGCGAGGGCGGCGGCGAGGGTGTCTTGGATGTGCCCGAAGCCGTCGCGGGTGACGGTGGTGCGCGACACGACGCCGACCGCGACGCCCACCAGCGAGGAGGCCGCGACCTCGCGCGGTCCGCCGGCGAAGAACACCGCCGCGGCGGCCGAGGAGAGGCCGTAGCAGAGCAGCGTGAGGCCCTCGCCGTAGGGCGGCGCGCGGGCGAGGACGGCCTCGACGCGGGCGCGCGCCTCCCGGGGCGTGATGCGCTCGCGGAGCGTCTCCTCCACGACGGCGTCGAGGAGCGAGAGCTTCTCCAAATGGACGTCACCGGGCTCGACGCGGACGAGGCACGAACGTCCCGCGGCCGCCGGACCGAAGGAGGCGAGGATGGAGGTCGGGGTGGAGAAGAAGCGCGCCTCCAGGCCCATGGCAGCGGCCACCTGGGTGAGGGCCTCCTCCAGCCGGGGGGCCGTCGCGCCGTAGCGGTGGAGGGCCTCGCCGAGCGCGAGGACGAAGCCGATGGCGTCGGTGTCGTCGCGGGGGTCGTCGGTCATCGCGCGGCGGTGTGCCACGAATTCGCGGCGGGGCGTGAACCTTCGCTCCAAGGTTGCGGCCGACGCCGGGAACGGTCTATGAATGTCACATGCGTAGCTTCGGAACCTGGGTGATCGGCGTGCTGGTGTTCGCGGCGTCCGCGGGCACGGCTGCGGCCGACCCGTTGCCGGTGCACACCGCCACGACGCGCCTCTCGCAGACCAACCTCCAGCCCGTCGATCGCCTCGCGCTGGCCGACGCGGTGTCGACGGTGTTCGTGGAGGCGGGCTTCCGCGACGTGGTCCCGGCGACCGAGACGCGCAATCGACTGCAGGACGTGGGGCCCGTGGGCCTCTCCTGCGACGCGCCGGAGTGCGCCCAGACGGTGTGGAACCCGCTGCATGCGCGCGGGCTCGTGCTGGTGCACCAGTCACGTACCCGGACGCGGGTGCAGTTCGACATCCAGTACCTCAACCTCCGCGGCGAGGTGCTCGCCCACGAGTCCCGCGACGAGGCCATCACGTCGTGGAACGAGGCCATCGCCTACGCGCGCGCCGCCGCCACGACGCTCGCCATCGGGCTCCCAGCGGAGCTCCGGGGCGGCCCTTCGCCGGGCGACGCCGGCGTACCGCCGCCCGACGCCGCGGTGCCTCCCGGTGACGCGGGGGTGCCTGCGGCCGATGGGGGGAACCAGATCATCGTGGTGCGCGACCCGCCGATCGTGCCGGTGGTGCAGTACAACCGTCGGCTGTGGGAGGTGGGCGTCGGCGCGGGGCTCGTCGCGGGCGGCCTCGTGCTGAGCGGCATCAGTCTCTACAACCTCGGCGTGCATGGCACCGAGGTGAGCGACGGCGCCACGCGCACCATCGAGCAGCGCTGCGCCCTCGGCGCCAGCGTGCAGAACACCGCCCAGGGGACGGTGTGCGAGGGCATCGGCCCGGTGACCCCGATTTTGCTGGGCGTGGGCATCGCCGCGCTCGGCGGGGGCATCTTCATGATCATCGACGGGCTGCGGATGCGCCCCGAGGTGGTGACCAACCCGACCCCCAACGGGCGGCCGCGGGCGTGGCAGTTCGGCGCTTCGCCGCTGGCGCGCGGCGGCGGGTTCTTCACGCTCTCGGGCGACTTCTGAATGTTTCCTGAGGTGCCGGTGGAGGCGGTCGTCGCGCGGGTGACGGCGCTGGGTGACGGGTACCACCGCGCGGTGGCGACGGACGCCGACGGGACGCTCTGGGCCACGGACGTCGCCGACGAGCTCTTCGCGCTGCTCGGTGAGCGTCGGGACTTCCGCGGGGCGGCGCGCGACGCACTTCGTCGGCGCGCGGCGAGCTACCTCGACGACGTCCCCGACGACGACCACGCGCTCGCGCAGGCGCTCCTCCGCGCCAACGCGGCGGGCCGCATCACGGTCGCGCCGATGTGCGAGCTGCAAGCCGAGGCGACGGGTGAGCGCAGCGAGGCCGAGCTCGCGGCCCTCTACGCGGAGGTGGCCGAAAGGGTCGCTCCGACCGTGCGGGTGGGCGTGCGCGACCTCATCCTCCAACTGCGGGCGGTGGGGTGGCGCGTCCATGTCGCCTCGGGCAGCCTCGGCGACGCGGTGGCGGTGTGCATGCGGCGCGTCGGGATCCCCTTCGACACGGTGGACGGCGCCGCGCTGCGCCGACGGGGCGATCACGTGGAGGCTGCCCTCGACGGGGAGATCCCCCTGTTTGACGGCAAGGTGCGGGCGTTTACGCGGCTGGGCGTGTGGCCGGCGGCGGTGGGCCTCGGGGACGGGGGCTGGGACGTCACCTTCCTGCGGGACGCCGGGCTCCCGGTGCTGGTTCACCCCAAGCCCGCGCTCTCGGAAGCGATGGCGGGGCATCCGCGGGCGGTCGTCCTGGTGTAGCGTCCGGCGGAGAAGAACGCGACCCGAACCCGCGTCCAACCGCCTCGGAGGCTCACATCCCTTGACCCCGCTTCACCCCCTTCGCTCCCTCGTCTTCGGCGCCGCGCTGGCGCTCATCCCTTCGATCGCGCTCGCGCAGGAGTCCGCGCTGACACCGCTTCGCGCGGGGGCGACGGACTCCGCCGGGCAGGTGCGCCTCGCCCGAGCGCTCCGTCGGGCGGGCCACTACGACGAGGCGCTGCGGCTGCTGCAGGACAACGCCGGCGTCGCGTCAATGCGCGAGGAGGTGCTCTGGGAGCTCGCGCGGGTGCGCTTCGATCAAGGCGTCTTCCAGCCCGCGCGCTCGGCCTGTGAGCGCTTCCCGATGCCGCGCAACAACCCCGCGGCGTCGTTTCGTCGGCGCGTCTGCATGGCCCGCGCGTACCTGCTGTGGAACCGCGTCGCCCTCGCCGAGCGCGAGATCACGGCCGCCCGTGCGGTGAATGGCAACGACGGAGAGCTCCAGCTCGCGATCGGCGACGCGCGCCGCCTCGCGAGCGACATCCAGGGCGCGGAGGCCGCGTACCGGGCGGCCGAGACCGCGCTCCCGGGCCGCGACGAGCCCGCGCTCGGGCTGGCGCAGCTCTACGAGATGTTTCAGCGCAACGACGACGCGCAGCGGGCCTACGCCCACGCGGTCGAGATCGACGCGACCGACCCGGCGGCGGCGCTGGCGATGGGGCGCTTCCTCCTCCGGCGGCGGCGTGACGCGGTGGCGGCCCTCCCGCTGCTGCGGCGCGCCTACGACGACCGCCCGCGCCACGCCGAGAGCGGCTCGCTCTACGGGGAGGCGCTGCTCGCGACCGGCGCGCACGACGACGCGCTGCGGGTGCTCACGGAGGCCGCGCAGCTCGCGCCGACGCAGGCGGGGGTGCAGTCGGCGCTGGGGCGGACGCACCTCGCGCTGCGCCACTACGCCGAGGCCGAGGGCCCGCTCCGCCTCGCGATCCGCCAGGTGGACACCGACGCGTCGGCGTACATGGGCCTCGCGGAGGTGCTCGAGCGCACGGGCCGCGAGCCCGAGGCGATGACCACCTGGGACGCCGCCATCGACCGCTCACCGGGGGATGTGACCCCGCGGCTGAAGGCGGCCTCACTCGCGCAGCGCACGCACCAGGGGGCGCTCGCGCGGGCCTACCTCGATCGTGTGCTCACCGACGACGCGCAGCTCGCGCCGGCGCTGTACCTGCGCGGGGTGGTGGCGACCGATGAGGGCGATCGGGTGGGGGCGCGCAACTACCTCACGCAGGCGCTCCAGGGGCACGGCGAGGTCGATCGGGCGGAGATCCAGCGGCGCATCACGGAGCTCGACGCCCCGCAGCGCGTCCGTCGGCGCTAGCGGACCTCGACGCCCTGCGCGACGAGGGCCGTCTCCTGGGGGGGGAGGTCGCTGGCGATGGCGTAGGCTACACCCTGCCGCTCGGTGAGCGTCACGGTGTAGCCGTGCGACGAGGAGATGACCACCGGCGGACCCGGGGGTGAGCCCTCGTGGCCCATGAGGTTGCGGTCGAAGACGAACACCGTCATCCGACGGCCGCCCACGTCGTAGTAGAGCGCCGCGGCCATCTGGTTCTGCACGCTGGAGATGCGCGCGCCGACGAGGCGGGCGTGCACGTTGCGAAACATCACCGGCCGCACGGGCACGTCAATCTTGCCGCGGAACCACTGGGCGACCGCCGCCGGGTCGCTCGCCTGCACCTCCGCGGGGAGCTCGCGGGCGTGGCGCTGCGCGCAGTCTTCCGCGACGGGGAGCATCGCGGCGTTCATGGTCTCGCTGGGAGTGTCGGGGCGGTGGCCTGAGGCGAGCACGACGCTCGCGAGGGTGGCGCCCGTCAGCACGAAGCCCAGGGCGTGCTTGCGGCGCTTCACCGAAGACGCCTCGGTCTCCTGCGCATGATCCGCCTGGTCGAGGGCCGCCGCGATCTTGAACCGGAGGGCCGTCGGGGCGCACTCCTCGCGCAGCCCCGCGAGGGAGCGCTTGAGCGCCTTGAGGCTCTCCGCCTCCCCCCGGCACACCCGGCAGTGCGACATGTGCGCCTCGACGTGCACGGCGGCGCTCGGGTCGAGCTCCTGGTCGGCCCACGCGTCGAGCCACCGCCTTGCTTCGTCGCAACCGAACGTCATCCGAGACTCTCCTTGCGCCGACGGAACGCGTCGAGCGAGACCACACCGTCATCGCTCTCCGCCTGCGCGGGGGCGGCGACCCCGAGGCGCAGTGCGACGGCCTTGCGGGCGCGGTGGAGGCGCGACATCACGGTGCCGATCGGGCACCCCATCGCGTCCGCCACTTCGCGGTACGTCAGGCCTTCGATATCCACCAGAACCAGCACCGTGCGGAAATCTTCCGGCAGCTCGTCGAGCACCTTGCCCACCGACGCTTCGAGCAGCGGACGCTCGACGAGGCGCTCGGGCTCGCGGGTCGGCGCCATGGAGGCCGCGCTCATCCACCCGTCGGCGACGGGGTCGACCGCGCCGAGGGCGCTCACGTTGCTCTCCAGCGTCGTGCGGCGGTGCCGCGAGAAGAAGAGGTTGGTGAGGATCTTCAGCAGCCACGCGCGGACGTTGGTGCCCTGCTCGTAGGAGTCGAAGAAGCGGTAGGCCTTCACGACGCTGTCCTGCACGAGGTCGTCGGCGTCGGCCGCGCTCCGCGTGAGGCGAACCGCCGTCCGGTGCATCGCGTCGAGGTGAGGGAGCACCTCGGCTTCGAAGCGCTGCCTGCGTTGTTTGTCAGGTGGGGTCATGGATGTCCGCGGAAGAGAACCATGACTACGAACCCGCGCAAGGGGGGGAACTATTCCGCCCCGTCCGAGCGGTCGTCGTTCGGGGGCGAATGGGCGCCGGGCTCGTACCGGGCTTCGAGCGCCTCGACCCGCGCCTGGAGCCGCTTCACCTCCGCCTGGAGGGCCTGAATCTGCGAGGCGGGGTTGATCCCCTCCCAGAAGGTCTTCATCCGCTTGTCGGCGTCGTGCTGCCACTGGTCGAAGGCGTGGCGGCTCTCTTCGAAGAACTGCTGCACCCGACCCGTCTCCCGCGGCGACCCATCCCCCTCGGGGGGCGCGACCACGACCGGGGGCTCCTCGGGGGGAGGGGGCTCTTCGACCGGGGCGTCGCCGTCGCGCTGCATCAAGCGGGTGACCGGCGAGAGCGTCGACAGGATGCGCTCGCGGGACGTGTTGATGAGGTCTTTGAGGGCGGTGAGGGGGAGGGCGCTCGACTGCTTGCGCTCCTCCTCGTAGAGGATCTGCGCGAGCGTGACGCCCGTGAGATCTTCCTTCGTGTTGTTGTCGATGATGCGCACGTCCTCGCCCTTGCGAACGAGCTCGGCGATCTGCGGGAGCGTGACGTACCGGCTCTCGACGGTGTCGTAGAGCTTGCGGTTGCTGTACCGCTTCACGACCCGGGCTTCGGCGGCGGGTGACTCCGGGGTGCTCGACGTGGACACGGGGAATGTGCTCCGCGCGGCGCGGTGAGGGACGCGGCGCCCCTCTGTGCTATCGCCCGGAGCGCGGCACCGTCAAGGGATCACGACGCGCCGCCGCCCGTGGCTCGTGCGATACTCCGGCGGTGATGCGATCCCCGCTGGCCGCGCGCCTCCGTCGGCACGCCGAGACCATCGTCGACCCGGCGATGCGGGCGGGGCTCTACCGCGCGCTCGTCGCCGAGGTGGGAGACACGGAGCTCCAGGAGGCCGCCGCGGAACTCTCGTCGCAGGCCGCCCTCGGGGAGCTCGGCGCGCGGGTGGCCTTCCAGTCGTTGCTGGTGGCGCTGGCGGCGCTTCCCTCGCGGCAGCGGGCGGTCTTCGAGCCCGACGCGACGGCCGAGGACGACGCCGCGGCGGAGGAGCGTCACGTCCCGGACTACGGGCGCGGTCGGCCGCTGACCCTGGGCGAGCGGAAATCCCTCGCGCGCAAGCCCGATCGGCGGATGTTCGACCGCGTGCTGCGCGACCCGCACCCCGACGTGATCGCCCTCCTCCTGCAGAACTCCCAGCTCACCGAGCCCGACGTCGTTCGGCTGTGCTCGCGGCGCCCGGGCGTCCCGGAGGTCCTCTCGCGCGTCGCCGCCTCGGCGAAATGGTCGCTCCGCCCCGGCGTCCGCCGCGCCCTCGCGATGAACCCCGCCACCCCCGCCCGGGTCACCACCGCGCTCCTCCCGCTGCTCGCCCCCGAGGAGCTGCGCGCCCTCATCGACGACGAGCGGACGCCCCCGGCGGTGGCCCGGCGCTGCGACGAGCTCCTCGCCCGCGACCGCTGGGACGTGCCCGACGAGCCCGCCGACCCGTGAGCGACCGTCGCGGGGCCTATTCCCTCGCGGCGCCGCGCGGCCCTATGCTCCCGCGTACCCAGCGATGAAGTTTCCCACGCGCTACGTCCGCCTCGAGGCCGCGCGGCGACGCCACGGCGACCGGGTCGACCGCTTCGGCGCCTTCCTCACCGTGGGCGACCGCGCCGCCGACGCCGCCCTCGACGCCCTCGCCGATCGCCCCCGCCCCGAGCGCGAGGCCCTCCTCGACCGCGCCCTCACCGCGGGCATCGCCGCCGTGCCCGACGCCCCCGAGGCGCTGCGGGCGCTCTTCGCGGCCCTCGACCACGTCCCCTACTGGGTCGACTGGGCGCGCGTCGACCGCGGCGGGAGGGCCTTTCTGGAGTCCGGGCTCCTCGGCGGCATCGTCCTCGGGGCGGGCTCGCTCGTCGCGGGCTACTGCTCCCCGGCGGGCAACAAGCCGCTGATGTTCTCGGGCCGCCTCGCGTCGGACGTGCCGCGACGACTCGCAGAGACGAGCCGCTTCGTCGAGGTGGTGTCGGCCCCCGGCGGGATGCGCCGCGACGCGGAGGGATTTCGCGCCTGCGTGAAGGTGCGGCTGATGCACGCCGCGGTGCGCCGGGCGCTGCTCCGCTCGCCGAAGTGGCGCCTCGACGACTGGGGCGTCCCCATCAACCAGTGCGACTCATGCGGCACGCTGCTGCTGTTCTCGCACACCGTCCATGGGTGGCTCGCGCGCCTCGGGCACGTGATGACCGTGCAAGAGCGCGACGACTTCCTCCACCTCTGGCGCTACGCGGGCTACGTCCTCGGCGTCGAGGAAGAGCTGCTCTGCGCCACCCACGACGACGCCGTCGCCCAGTGGGACCTCCTCTCCACCACGCAGGAGCCCCCCGACGAGGACGCCCGTTCGCTCGCGCGCGCCCTCATCGAGAGCGGCCGACTCGCCGCCCGCACGAGCGACCAGGAGGAGGCCGCGCGCAAGCGGATCCCCTTCGCCTACGCCCTCTCGCGCTACCTCATCGGCGACGACTACGCCGACGCGCTCGGCTACCCGAAATCGCGCTGGGGCTACGCCTTCCCCGTCGCCCGCGAGATCCACGCCGCGGGCCTCGGTCGCCTCCGCACGCTCGGCCCCGCGGGCAACGTCGCCTTCGCGTTCGGCAAGCGCTACTGGCACGACATCACCCAGGCCGCGCTCAAGGGTGTCCCCGCCGCCTTCTCCATGCCCGACGACGTCGCCCACCCCCACGCGCCGTGAGCCGCCCCCTCCCGTGCCCCTGCTGCTCCGGGCGCCCCTACGCGGCGTGCTGTGAGCCCTACCACCGCGGCGCCCACGAAGCTCCCGACGCGGCGAGGCTCATGCGCTCGCGCTTCTCCGCCTTCGCGCGGGCGGAGGTCGCCTACCTCTGGAAGACGCTCCACCCCGAGCACGCGCTGCGCGCCTCCCCCGAGCGCGACGTGCTGGCCTCGCTGCGCCGCACCGCCGAAACCAACCGCTACCAGACCCTCGCGATCCTCGACACGCAGGAGCCCGACGCCGACGGGATCGCGCGCGTCCTCTTCCGCGCCGGGGTGTTTTCGAAGGGGCGCGATCTGGGGTTCAGCGAGTGCAGCGAGTTTGCCCACGACGGCGTCGGATGGCGCTATCTGCGCGGGGTGATGGGGGCACGCTTCGACGCGGGCGACATCGTCACCTTCCTGGCGAAGCACCCCGCGCCGGGTGCGTAGGATCTTGCGCACCTGCGCGATTGGCCTTAGAGGGAGCACAGACCTCGAAGAGGTGTGTGATGAAGGCGCGGGTCGCGATGGCAGTGAGTGTGAGCGTGGTCCTCTGGGCCGCGACCGCGCACGGCCAGCGCCGCCCCCGCCCGTCGCGTGCGGCGCGCTCGGTCGTGACGCTCACCGAGCCGATGAGCACGTCGGGGCGCTCGGTGTTTGCGCCGCGGCTCGATGGGGTCAGCCTGCTCACGACTCCGCTCGGGCTCGCCGCGACTGACGCCGCGCCGGAGATCGCCATCGACATCCCGGCGCACGTCCTCGCCGAGCCGACGATGCCCGTGGTGTCGCAGAACAACTTCCTCGCGGACATGTACCGGGTGCGCCCGGTGGACGGGTGGACGTGGGTCAACCTCGGCGTCGGCACCGCGGGCCTCGGCATCGCCGCCGCTTTTTTCCGCGCGGCGGGGGCGCAGGCGAGCGGGCTCCAACTGCTCCAGCCCCGGCAGGTGAGCGTCGACCCGATGGCGATGGGCGACCCGCTGCTCATCTTCGGCAGCTACTCGCTCCGCTACGACAACCTCGGGAGCCTCACCCTCCAGGCGGGCCTCGGGGCGGTGTCGTCGACGCTGTTCCGGCTCATCTACGCGCCCCGTGACAACCAGACGGCGCGGTACATGCGAACGTTTGTGACGGAGTACCAGGGCGGCTGGCTCTTCGGCTTCCAGGGCGTGATCTTCTGAACGACGGGGCGTTGGTGGGTGGTGGCATGCGGCGGCGGCCCGCGGGCTACGTCCTTCAGCGTCCTCGCGCCGCCTTCTTCTTCGTCGCAGCGCGCGGCCTCCTTGCCTCTGTCGCCTTCACCACCGCGGGCTTCGCCCCCTCCGCCTTCGCCGCGTCATGGGCCGTCGCGTCGCCCGTCGCGTCGTCCTTCGCCTCGTCGTCGGGCGCTTCCGCGACGTCGTCCCTCCGTCGCCCGCGACTCCTCACCAACGACGGGAAGCGCCGCCCCGCCTCCTCGGGCCGCGCGCGCAGGAGGAAGCGCCCGATGTACGCGAGCTCGGCGTAGTCGTGCTGCACCCGCGTCCAGAGCACGGCGGCGCGGTCGAGCCAGCGCACTTCGGGCACCTCCTTCGCGCCCAGCGCGACGCGAACGTCCGTCGACCCGGCCAGCGCCCGCTGCACGTCATGCGGGTCGAGCTTGCGGTCGTGGGCGAGCTCGTCGGCGCGCTCGATGGCGAGCTCGGCGAGGTAGCGCAGGTTGTTGGCGAGCACGAGGTGGTCGGGGCTCCGAGTGACGGCGCGCAGCCGCGGACCCTCCTTCTCCTCGTCGCCGAAATGGTAGCTGAGCACGAAGTGGAGGCGGTCGCGGAGTTCGTTGTAGCCCTTGAGCGTATCCTCGGTGAGTAGGCGCCCAGGCGCCTCGCGCTCGAGCTTGTAGCGGTACGCCGCCAACCACAGCGCCGGTGCGTTGCGGTTGAGGCGTGTGAGCGCGGCGAAGTCGGTCTCACCGGCGGCGGCCAGCACCTTGTACCGGCCGTAGAGCGCGCCGTCGCCTCGGAGCCCGGCGATGATGCGAATCACCGTATCGGCCGCCGTCTGCAGGTCGAGGTTGATCTGCGCGGTCGGCGCCCCAATGGCCGCGTCGACCTCTGCGAGGACGCTCTGGAGGACGCTGCCGTCGTCGATGGACACGGGCTGGATCGTGAACGCGCGGGTATCGAGGGCGGAGGGGTTCGAGCGGGCGGCCATCGGGTGGGAGTTCCTTTCTTCGCGCGGCGCAGGCGGCGCGGTGCGGCACGAGACACCGCCGTTGAATCACGGGCGCTGTGCGGGGGGCAACGCCCGGGACTTGGGGGTGTCGCGCGTTCGGACGGTCGCGCGCGATCGGCTCGCGGGAGCCGATGGAGGGCGGTGGCGGGGTGCGCGATCGGCTCGCGGGAGCTGCTGGAGGATGTCGTCGGCGTGGGTCGGAGGCTCGCGGGAGCCACCGGAGAATGGTGGTCACGTGGGTCGGAGGCCCGCGGGAGCCGCCGGAGGATGACGACCGTGTGCGTCGGAGGCTCGCCGACGCCGGGGTCGGGCAAGCGGGCGACGACGCGCCGTCCGCCCGCGACTCCCACGGGGGTAAGGCCCCACTACAACTCGCGCCAGTGCTTCGCCTCGACCATGCGGCCGATGTGCTTCGCGTTGTCGGTGACGACGATGGGGCCGAGGGTCATGGCGTGAGCGGCGATGATCACGTCGACTCCGAGGGCCTCATCGCTCTCGGTAGGCAGACCGCGGGCGCGGAGACCGGCCCAGAGGGTCGCTGCGAGGAGTCAGATCGCGCGTTCGGTCGCGACGAAGGTGACGCGCGACGGCATCGCGTCGAGGTACGCGATGCCCCCAGAGCGGAGCTGGATGAGCTTGCGCCGGAGCTCGTAGTCGACCACATCGGGTACGAAGACGGTGTGGCCGCGCACGCCGAGGATGCCGTTGAGCCAGAGCTTGGCCTCCGCGCCTTTGGCCGGGTGACAGACCTCGCTGAGGACGTTGGTGTCGAGGAGGAGCCTCACCGGGGGCGGCCCGGCGGGAAGAGATCGGCAACGTCCCAGTCGGGCTCATCAGGATCGGGGTGCTCCGCCCAGAGCTTGAGCAGCTCTGCCATCTCCTTGTAGCGAGCCTCACGTGTCGTCGGGTCGTCGGACGGCTCTTGTACGGTTGGGACCTGGTCAGCGCGCAGAATGCCGTTGCGGACGGCTGGCGGGACGCGCTCGCGCGGAGGGGAGGACGCCGGGGTCGAGCTCATGCTCCGTAGCCTACCGCAGTCACCGCGCGACGACGACCCGCTCGATCTTCGCGAGGTCTTCGCGCACCGTCACGTCCGTGAAGCCCGCTTCCCGCGCGATGCTCTGCGCGAGCGCCGACTGGTCGTAGCCGATCTCCACCACGATCGCGGCCCCATCGAGAAGCCGCGCCCGCGCCCCGGCGAAGAGCGGGCGGAGCACCGACGCGCCGTCCTCGCCGCCGTCGAGCGCGAGGCGCGGCTCGTACTCCGACACGTCGGGCATCAGCGTGTCGACCTCCGCCGTCGGGATGTACGGCGGGTTGCTCGTGATCACCGCGTACCGCACGCCCGCCTCCAGCGGCTTGTAGAGGCTCCCTTCGAACACGCGCACGCGGTCGCTCACCCCGAGGCGCTCGGCGTTGGCCCGCGCCACCTCCGCCGCCGCCGCGGAGAGCTCGACGGCGTCGACGGTGACGTCGGGCCGCTCGCACGCGAGGGTGATCGCGATGCACCCGCTGCCGGCGCACACGTCGAGCGCCCGGTGCGTCACGCCCTCAGTGCGCGGCGGAATCAGCGCGAGGGCGGCCTCGATCACCCCTTCGGTCTCGGGGCGAGGGATGAGCACGCGGCGGTCGACGGCGAAGCTCCGCCCGTAGAAGTCGCGTGTGCCGAGGATGTAGGCGACGGGTTCGAGCTTGCGGCGGCGCTCGACGAGGGTGCGAATCGCGGCGAGCTCGGCGTCGACGAGGGGCTGATCGAAGCGGAGGTACAGGTCGAGCCGACGGAGCTTCAGCGCGTGGGCGATGAGGAGCTCGGCGTCGAGGCGCGACGACTCCACGCCGCGACCGTGGAGGTCTTTGGCCGTCCAGGCGATGACGCGGGAGATGGTCCAGGGGGCGGTGTCGGCGGGCATGAGCTATCGACCTCGGAGCTTGCGCACGTCGCCGACGCGGAGGGTGACCTTCTTCGCGTCGAAGTGCTCGGCGTACGGAATGGCGAACTTTCGGCTCTGCCCGGTGAGCTCCTTGAAGCCCTGGGCGTCGATCGTCCCCTTCGCGGTGAGGTGTTCAATGAGCCGGGTCTCGAGGTCGCGCATCGCCGCGGCGTCGACGTAGAGCTCGACGCTCACCTTCACCACGTGACCGAGCTCGACGAGGCGCTTGAGGGCGTGGTCGATGTCCTTCGGCGGCGCCGCGCACGCCGTCGCCATCTCGTCGAGCCGCGGGGGCGCCAGCGCGGCGCGCGCCAGCATCGCCCGCACCTGCGCGACGTAGGGGATGTCGTCGAGGCTCCGGGGCTTCCACCCCGCCCGCGCGATGACGTCGCCCGCCCGCGTCACCTTGCCCGCCGCGACGAGCGCGTCGAGGCAGTGGTCGACCGCGGCGTCGGCGCCGAGGGGGGCGAGCGCGCGGCGGTCGAGGCCCTTCTCCGCGGGGTTTTTGCCGTGGAAATCGCTGAGGGTCTGGAGGATGGAGCGCGTCGTCGCGTCGAGGTACGCGCGGCTCAGGTAGCGGTCGCTCCCGACGGCCACCACGCCGTCCTTCGCAGACTGCGCGCCCGGTCGGTACCCTGCGCGGGCCACGAGGGCGGCGCCGTGCAGCCCCTTCGCCCCCGCGGCGTCGAGCTCGACCAGCGCCCGCGCCGCGGCGTCGCCCTCGGCCGAACGACGCGCGCGCTCCAGGGCCACGGCGCGGCGGCGCACCCGCTCCGCGACGGGTCGAACCACCACGAGGCCGCCGACGGTGCTCCCGACCCCCGCGAGGGACGTGGGGCCGCGCAGCACCATGCGCTCGCCAGGACGAATCGCGAGGGGGCGGTCGGCCGTGACGCGAACGAGGCCGCGGGCGCTGGGCGCGAGGCTGTCGGCGTCGAGGAGCGAGAGGCCCGCGATGGCGTGCGTGGCCCCGACGGCGATCTCCAGGCGCGAGCGGCGCGCGAGGTCGCGGCGCGTCTGCGGGAGCGAGGTGAGCTCGGCGTCGAAGGTACGCGAGAGGGCCACCTCGGTGGGGTGCATCAGCCACGCGCCGCGGGGGACGTCCGCGAGGTCGATGCCCGCGAGGTTGACGGCGACGCGGGTGCCGGCGCGAACCTCTGTCGCGGCCTCGCCGTGCACCTGGAGACCGCGCACACGAACCGGCTGCGTGTGGTGCTCGGGGCCCATCGGGCCTAGCAGGAGCTCGTCGTCGTGGCGGAGCGTCCCCGCGAGCAGCGTGCCGGTCACCACCACGCCGAAGCCCTTGCGCACGAACACCCGGTCGATGGGGACGAGCGTCGGCCCGCTCGCGTCACGGGGCGTCACCGCCGTCGCGGCGAGGGCGGCGCGGAGCGCGTCGAGGCCGACCCCCGCGTGGGCGCTGACGGGGATCACCGGGGCGCCGTCGAGTGCGCTCCCGCGGAGCACCTCGCGGATCTCCTCCGTGGCGAGCTCGATGATGTCGTCGCCCGCGAGGTCGCTCTTGGTGAGGGCGCACACGCCCGCCCGCACGCCGACGAGGCCCGCGATGGCGAGGTGCTCGCGCGTCTGGGGCATCACCCCCTCGTTGGCCGCCACCACCAGGAGCATCACGTCCACGCCGCCCGCGCCGGAGATCATCGTGCGGACGAAGCGCTCGTGGCCCGGCATGTCGATCACCGCGGCGCGGCGTCCGCCGGGGAGGGCGAGGGGCGCGAAGCCGAGCTCGATGGTGATCCCGCGGGCCTTCTCCTCGGGGAGCCGGTCGGTGTCGACGCCGGTGAGCGCGCGCACCAGAGCGGTCTTGCCGTGGTCGATGTGACCGGCGACGCCGATCACGAGGTCGTTGGCCGTCATGAGGGGGCGGACAATACCCTCTCTCCTCGGGGAATGGCCGCGCGATACGCATGCCGTCCGCGCTGCGTGTGCAAGACGGCCGTGGAGAAAACGCCGCGCCGCCATCCGAGCGCTTGACACCCACCGTGAAGGCCCCGAATCTTCGAGACGCTGCACGCGTTGCATCGTGCGCAGCCACCCGATGGGAACCTCGTTGGGTGGGACTTCGGATTGGTTGTGTTCGAGGGTTTGCCTTGCGATGGCGGGACGCACGGAGTCCGCGGTTCATGGAGCACTCGATGAATACTCACCAGACTGCGCTCGCCCTCTGCGCGACCCTGCTGCTCGGCTGCCCGTCGTCCTCAACCAGCCACGATGCGGCCGCGGACAAGGCCGTGGCCGACGCCGCGGAAGCCAGCGTCGACGTCGCATCGTGCGATGCGCCGCGGGTGACGTGCGGTGCCGCGTGCGTCAACCTCCAGTGGGCCCACAGCCACTGCGGCCAGTGCGGTCGGCGCTGTCAGAGCTACGAGATCTGCGACCGCGGGCAGTGCGTGCGTGCGAGCATCTGCCCCACGACCTGCGTCGGCGACGACGACTGCCGCCGCTGTTCATACGAGGGCGACCCCACCATGTTCTGCTGCCTCAGAACGGCCGGTGCGGCCGTGGGGCGGTGCGCCAATATCGGGGGGTGTGTTCGGCAGCAGTAGCGCACATCCATGCCCCTGCGCGTAGCAAAACACTACAATGCGTAGCTCCCCCGCCGCCGCGCTCGCCGCCGCTCTCGCGGCCACGATCGTACAAGCCGAGGCCCGCGCGGACGGCCGCGCTTCCATCGACTGGCGCACCCCCTTTCCGCACGACTGCCCCACCCGCGCCGTGGTCGATGGGGCGGTGCAGTCGCGCCTGCGCCGGGCGCGCTGCGCGAAGATCTCCAGGTCACCGCGACAGTGTCGTGGACGGGCGCGCGGTGGCGCGTGGCGCTCGTGATCGGGCGCGGCGGCGTCGTGGCGCAGACGGTCCACGAGGGCGACACCTGTCACGCGGTCGCGGCGACGACGGTGCGGGTCGTGCTGCGCGAGGCGCGCGGCGCCGCGGCTGGACCCGTGGAGGAGACCGCGCTCTACGAGTTCGTCGTACCAGGGGAGCCCGTGGTCCGAGCGCCGCGCACGCGGTACCAGGTGTGCGGCCGATTCTTCTGTCCGGGGGAGGGCGTAGGCCTGCAGGGTGGCGCCGGGATCCGCTGGGGCTTCTCGGGCACCCGCAGCGAAGCGACGTCTGCCGCCGTGGGCTATGGGGGGCTCCAGTTGTCGCGCTGGATCTCTGACGACTGGGCCGCAGGCTTCGGCGCCGTCATCGATTCCAACGCGTCGTCGGCATACGAGGGACTCCTCGCACGCAGGCTCGTCGGAGCGCTCCCGCTCGACCCTGGCGCACGCCTGATCGCGCTGGGCGGTGCCGCCTTGCGGCTCGAACGGCAGCGGACGCGGGATGTCACCGTGCGCCCTGGCCTCCGCCTCGCGCTCCGCGGAGAGGGCTCCTTCGGCCCGATGTTCGCTTGGGTCGAGGCGGGGGCGCAGGCCACCACCGCGTGGGTCGAGCTGGTCGCGTTCGCCGGGATCGGCTACCGATTGCGCGAGGCGGTGCCCGAGCCTCGTTGACGCCGCGCTGCCCGCGGGGGAGCGCTTCCAGCGCCGCGAGCGTCCGCCACGCCGACGGCACCTATCGTGCGGTGACGCGGGTGCAACCTTCGCCGGGGGGCCCAACGCGGTGGGGGGTCCCGCGGTCGTTGGAAGCGCATGAGCTCCAGGTGGCGTGGGCCTTGTACGGCGGGGTGTTGACCCTCAGCGAGGTCACCATGGTGTGCGTCGACCTGTCCGGGCTGGTCGACGGCGCGGCGCCCGTCGTGCAGCGGTGCCTGGCGGTGCCACGGCGATACCTGCTCACCGCGCGATGACCGCGGCGACCCGCTCGATCCTCGCCCGGTCGTCCCGCGCTGATACGTGCGCGAATCCCGCAGCGCAAGATCATCGCGCGTCGCATCGCGCGGACAATACCCTCTCTCCTCGGGTAATGTCCGCGCGATGCGACGCCCGGCGACGATGACCTGCGGCGCGGCCGTGGCCCTCTTGGGCGCCGCGACGCTCGCCCAGCCGCGCCCGACGCCCGCCCCCGCGGCGCTCGTGCGTGTGCAGCAGGCGAGCCCGGCCCGCGCCCGCACCACCCTCGCGTCGCACCTCCCGGCCATCGCCCGCTGCCTCGCCGACGCGCGCACCGCCGACCCCGCCCCCCTCGCGCGCGTCCCCTTCATCGACGCCACCATCGCGCTCGACCGGGAGGGGGCGGCGGTGTCGGTTCAGTTTGTCCCGCCGCTCCTGTCGCGGGGGCTGTCGGCGTGCCTCGCGGAGTCGCTGCTGGGGTGGGCGCAGGGTGGGCCCGCGGGACCTCGGGGCTCCGTGTGGCTGCGCATCCAGGGCGGCACCCCGGCGCGCTGAGGGTGTGACGGCGCGGCCTCGGGTGGGGTAGTGTCGCGCCCCATGGTGCGCCCGAAGCGGTACTCGCTCGCGGTGGAGCTCACGCCCTACTGCAACCAGAAATGCGGCTACTGCTACAACGACTGGCGCGACGACCCGGGCGCCACGCAGGCCCTCGGGCACGAGGAGCTGCTGGGGTTGCTGGAGCGGGCCGTGACGGAGGTGGAGTTCGACCACGTCACGCTCACCGGCGGCGAGCCCTTCGCACGGGCCGACGTGTGGGACGTGCTCGCCCTCCTCCAGCGCCACGGGCTCCGCGCGCTCATCATCTCCAACGGCGGTCTCGTCACCGATGCTCACGCCGCGCGCCTGGCCCCGTTCAATCCGCTGTTCGTGCAGGTGACCCTCAACGGCGCCGACGCCGACCTCCACGAGGCCCACGTCGGCGTCGGGATGGATCACTTCGGCAAGACGATCCGTGGCATCGAGGCGCTGCGACGTCACGGGGTTCGTGTCGGCGGTTGCGTGGTGGTGACGCGCCTCAACGCCGCGGTGGTCGACCAGATCCTGGAGCGCTTCCTCGCGCTGGGGGTGACGGACGTGGCGCTGAGCCGCTATTCACCCGCGGGCTACGCGGCCGAGCAGGTGGCGACGCTGCTTCCCTCGCGCTCCGACCTCGCGCGGGCCCTCGCGCTGGCCGAGCCCTTCGGCCGCGACCGCGGGATGAGCCTCCAGGTGACCATGCCCGTCCCCCCGTGCGTGATCGAGACCACGGACTACCCGCACATCCGCTTCGCGAGCTGCCCCATCGGGACGGAGATGCAGGAGTTTGCGCTCGGCCCGCGCGGCGAGCTGCGTCACTGCACGCTCCACACGAGTTCGCTGGGTGACACGCGGGAGGAGTCGTTCGCGGATCTGGTGACGGCCCCCGCGGTGGCGGGCTACCGCGACGTGACGCCAGCGTTCTGCGCGCCGTGTCCGCACAAGGCGCGCTGCATCGGCGGGTGCGGGGCGGCGGCGGCGACGGTGCTCGGCGACCCGCGGGGCCTCGACCCGATCGTGGCCCAGCACGTCGATGACGGGTTTCGCGCGAAGCTGCGGGCGGCGCGCGGGGGGACGGACGTGTTCGTGCCCGTGGGGCGGCTGACAACCCGGCGCGAGCCGGAGGCGGTGGGGCGATGAGCCAGCACGACGACGAGGAGGAGGATCGGCGCGCGATCCTCGGGCGCAAGGCGATGTTCATCGCGTCGGCGATGTCGGGGATGGCGCTGCTCGACGGGTGCACGCGGCCGCTGCCTTGCCTGAGCGTCATCCCGAACCCGCCCGCGGACGTCGCGGCCGGACCCGATGCGACCGCTCTCCTGGTGCCGGAGGCGGGCCTCCCCGAGCCGACGCCATGTCTCAGCGTGGCGATCCCTGAAGATGCCACGGAGGTGCTGGCCCCCGAGGCTGGGCTGACTTCGCTGATGCCGTGCTTGAGCTTCGCGGCGCCGCGCGACGCGGGGGCTCGTGGTGACGCGGGACGTCCGCCGCGCCGGCCGCCCGACCCGACGCCGATGGCGTGCCTGAGCGTGCTCGTGCCGCCGGAGCCGTGCCTGAGCATCCTCGCGCCGCAGCAGATGCCGATGGTGCGCAAGCCCGAGGTGGGTTGACGTGGCCCGCCCCATCCGCGTGCTCCTGCTCTGGCCGGGCACCACCGGAGCGGCGGCGGGCAACTTCGGCGTCCCGCAGCTCGTGGGCCTCGCGACGTACCTCCGCGCGAAGACCGGTGCGGCGGTCACGGTGGTCGACCTCGTCGCGGAGGCCGCGCTCGGCCCCCTGTCGATCCCGAAGGTGCTCGGGGGCGACGACGGCGGCGGGTACGACGTCGTCGCGCTGGGGTGCTACTCGTCGTACGACCACCTGAAGTGCCTCGCGCTCGCGGAGGCCGCGCGCTCGCTTCGAAGCGACGCGGTGATCGTCGCGGGCGGCTACCACGCGAGCGCGCGGCCCGATGACATCGTGTACGACGGCTCGCCCTACGACGTGTGCATCGTGGGCGAGGCGGAGGCGCCGATGGCCCGCGTGGTGGAGTCCATCGCGGGCGGCGCGCCCCTGCGCAACGTCGTGCTCGGCTCGGAGTCCGTGGAGCGCCTCGACGACCTCCCGGTCACCGACTGGTCGTACCTCGCGCGCTACCGCAACGTGGCGCGCAAGATCACCTCGCAGACGCAGCTCTACCTCTCGCGCGGCTGCCCCTTCGACTGCGCCTTCTGCATGGAGCGGGCGAAGCGGGACGTCTCCTGGCGTGCCTACTCGGTGGAGCGGGCGGTGGAGGAGTTTCGCCAGCTCCATCGCTTCCTCGACCTGCGCACGTGGACGGTCTACATCGCCGACGCGCTCTTCGGGATGAAGACCTCGTGGCGTCGGCAGTTTCTCGAAGCCCTCGCCCGCGAGAACCTCCCCGCCCGCAAGCTCTGGCTCCTCATCCGGGTCGACCTCGTCGACGACGAAGACCTCCGTCTCTTTGCGAAGGCCAACTGCGGCCTCGGCTTCGGCCTGGAGTCGGGCGACCCGGGGCTCCTCGCCATCATTCGAAAGGCCGGTCGCCTCGACGACTACCTCGATCGGATGCGCCACATCGCGGCGGTGTCCCGCGAGCTCGACGTCCCGTGGGGGGCCAACGTGATCGTGGGGCACCCCGGCGAGACGCCCGCGACCCTCGCGCGGAGCGCCCGCTACCTCCGCGAGCTCTTCCTCGATCCGAAGGGGACGACGGGCTTCCTCTCGGTCGATCCGTTTCGTCTCTACCCGGGCTCACCCATCGACGCCGAGCGCTCGCGCTGGGAGAAGACGTACGGGACGCGCTTCCACCGCCCGGTCTGGTGGCACGACGGCGACCAGGAGTTTCTCTCCGAGTGGGTCGACCCCTCGTCGGAGCTCACCTACCGCGAGCGCGAGCGGCTCCAGCACGAGCACCTCGCCCCGATCCTCGCGGAGATCCCCGATCGCTTCGTCTACCGCGGGCCGGCGCGCGACTATTTCCTCCGCGCGGCCACCGGGCAGCAGGCCACCACCGCCAACCGCTGGCGCTTCGGCTATGCGGAGCGCTACTACGCGTGGCAGCGCTACCTCGGGCGGGGCTCCGCGGGCCGGGCTGAGCGGCGCACCGACGTCGGGTTGGAGGAGGTCTGCCGCGCGCTCCGCACCGAGGCGTTGCCCGCCGTCGCCCAGCACCTCGGCGTGACGGACGAGGCGTGGGGTAACGGCGCCATGGCCCCGATCCGTGAGGCCCTCGAAGCGGTGCCGAGGGAGCGCTTTGTCCCCCTCGATGCGGTGGCCCGGAGCGTGCGAGACGTCGCCGTTCCCCTCGACGCGACGGGTGCGGCGACGGTCTCGGCCATGCATGCGTATGCCCGCTCCTACGCATTGCTGGCGCCGCGCCCGGGTGACACCGTGCTCGACCTCGGCTGCGGCACGGGCTACGGCGCGACGCTCCTCGCTCGCCTCGTGGGGGAGAGCGGGCGGGTGTACGGTGTCGAGCTCGACCCGCGCCTGGCGGCTCTCGCGCAGGAAAACGTCGGCTCGCTCCCGCACGTCACCATCGTCGCAGGGGACGCCGCCGACCCGAGCGCGTGGCCGGTCGTGGGGGCCGCCCGCGTCGTCGTGGGCTTCGCGCTCGCGGAGGTTCCGCTGGCGTGGGCCGCAGCGCTGGCTCCCGGGGCGGTCGTCGTCGCGCCGGTGGTCGATGGGGACGGGCAGCGGCTCGTGCGCGTCACCTTCCTCGCCGAGCCCGTCGTGGAGGCTTTTGAGCCCGTGTTCTACGTGCCCCAACGCTCCGTGGCTGAACTGCCGCCGCCACGAGAAGCCCGCGCTCAGGTGTCGGCCTCTGTCCGTCGCCACCTCCCCCTCCTCACCTGAACGAACGTCACGGACTGTCGAAATTTTGACGTTTTCGGTGTCAAAATTTCGACAGTTGCCAAAATTTTGACAGTGCCCTCGGGGGGCTCCGGGGGTCGATTTGCGACGAAACCGCGGACATGCCCGAAACGGTGAACCGGGAATCGCATGCTCGATGCGTGGCACGCGTCTCGCTTTAGAGCATCTCCGTGCGGCGCCGCGAGGACGCGGGTCGCGAAGGACTTCCAAGGTCCAACCAACACAAGCGTCGCCCCACCATGCGGGGCCGTGACGCAAGGGGAGAGTCTGTCATGAGCAACGGGATCGCCAGCAAGTCGTTCGAGAGCAACGGGATCGTTCGTGAGGAGGCCGTGGACGTGGCCGTGGACGCGCGCGACCGCGAGCGTTGGGGCGCGCTCGACGCGCTTCCTTCGCCGGTGGCGGTGACGGGCCCGGATGGCCTCGTGTGCTGGACCAACGCCGCCTGGACGCACCAGAGCCGCGAGCGCTGGACGAAGCCCGTCGAGGCGACCGGCGCCCACTACCTCGCCGTCTGCCGCCAGGGCATCGGCTTCTCGCGCGATTCGATCGAGTCGGTGGGCGCGGGCTTGCGCGCGGTGCTCTCGGGGCAGCGAGCGGTGTTCGAGCACGAGCTCGCGTGTCACCCGGAGGGCGCCGAGGCCTGGTACACCGTCACCGTCACCCCGTGCACCATCGAGGGCCGCCGCGGCGCGATGATCCAGCACACCGACGTGACCGACCTCCGCCAGGCCGACCGCCGCCGGTCGATCGCCCGCTCGGTGGCCCGCGCGATGGAGCGCGAGGACGCGCGGCGCGAGATGCTCCAGAGCGTCGTGGCGACGGTGTGCGACGCGATGGGCTGGTGCCTCGCCGCCACCTGGACGTGGGACCACGCGACCGGCGTGCTGCGCTGCGACGGCGTCCAGCCGCGCTCGCTCACGGCGAGCTACGGGTGGAGCGCGGTGACGACGGCCGCGGGCATCGCCGCGCGCGTCTGGGGCGACCACGAGCCGCGCTGGTTCGACGAGATCGACCGCGAGGACGCCTCCGTGATGCGCACCGCCCTCGGCGCGCAGAGCGAGCGCGTGCGCGAGGCGGTGGGCGTCCCCGTGGGGCGCGACGGCCACGTCGACGGCGTGGTGGTGTTCTACAGCACGCACGGGCACCGCCCCGAGGCCGCGCTGCTCAAGCTCCTCGCGATGCTCTTCACCGGCGCCCGCTGGTCGCCCGCGTCGATCACGGACGCGCGCCCCGCGGCCTCCGTCGGCGAGTCGGGCGACGAGCGCACCGCCGCGCGCTCCTTCGCGTCGATCGCGGCCCAGTCGATGGCGCCCGCGCTCGTCCGCGGCGAGCGCGGCGCCGGCAAGGCCCGCCTCGCGCGGGAGATCCACGGTCGCAGCGAGCGCGCCCGCGGCCCCTACGTCGAGTGCAACTGCGCCTCGCTCAAGGCCCACGTGGCCGAGGACGAGCTCTTCGGTCACGAGGCCGGCGCGCTCCCCGGCGCGAGCCGCGCGCGCCGCGGCCTCCTCGAGGAGGCGTCGGGCGGCACGCTGGTGCTGCGCGACGTGGGCTCCCTCGACGCGCTCTCCCAGGTGCGCCTGCTCAAGGCCCTGGAGTCTCGCTCCGTCCGTCGCATCGGCGGGGCGCGCGAGATCCGCGTCGACGCGCGCATCATCGCGACGAGCTCGACGGACCTCTCGACCGCCGTCGCCGCGGGCGAGTTCGACAGCGACCTGCTGCGCCACCTCAGCGCGATCGTGGTGGAGGTGGCCCCCCTCCGCGACCGCGGCGAGGAGCTCGAAGAGGTGGCCCGCCGCGTGGTCGACGACGTGGCCCGCTCGTACAACCGCCCGGCCCCCGCGCTCCCCCCGGAGGTGATCCGGGCGCTGCGCGCGCACCGCTGGCCGGGCAACGTCCGCGAGCTGCGCAACCTGCTCGAGCGCGCCTGGCTCGGCGTCGGCGCCGAGGTGTCGTCCGCGGCGGTGGTCGCCGCGCTCGCTTCGCTCCAGGCCAAGGCCGCCAACGACACCGCCCCGCCGCGCGCCCGCTCGCGCCAGCGCGCCGCCTCGACGCCCGCGCCGGCCGTGGCCCCCGCCCCGGTGGCCGCGCCCGCCCCGGCGCCCGCGCCCGCCCCGGCCGCGCCGATCGCGCTCGCGCCGCTGCCCGCGAACCTCGTGGACGGCAACGTCTTCGAGATCATGGACCCCGCGGAGCTCACGCTCTCGGCCTTTGAGCGCGCCCACATCGAGCGCGTGCTGAAGCACACGAGCTTCAACATGCGCCGCGCGGCGCAGATCCTCGGCATCTCGCGCTCGACGCTCTACCTCCGCGCGAAGGACTACAAGCTCGACCTGGGCACGTCGCGCCGCTCGGGCCGCGTCGAGGTCGACGAGCTCGCCGCCAACGACACCGACGCCGCCGACGAGCAGGGCGAGGACGAGGAGATCATCGCCCTCACCGCCGCCACCGGCACCTGACCCTCACCGCGCGCGGAGGCCCGCCACCACGCGGGCCACGCGCGCGTCCTCGGCTCCCACGGCGGCCACGCCGCGCACGTCAACCTCCGCCCGCCAACGTCTCCAGGCCGCTGCCAGCGGGCTCTCGCGCACGAGAGTTTCTGTCGCACAAAGCGCCACCCCTTCGCTCACTGCCCACCGCGCGCGCGCGTCGCCGCCCATCCCCTCGCGCATCGCCAACGTCACCGCTCGCTCGTGGAGCGCGAGGACGGCGGGGTGCTCGGGGGGGAGGTCGTTCCACGCGGCGGGGGCGCCCAGGAGGAGGGTGTCGCCGCGGGCCCGACCGCGCGCGCCGAGCGCGAAGGACAGCCGCAGGTCGCAGCGGGCGAGCGAGGGGGCGAGGGCGAGGGCCGCGCGCAAGGAGGGTTCGGCGAGCGCGACGCCCTCCGCCACCCGCGGGGCGACCGTCGCGTCGAAGGCGCTCGCGTAGGGGCGCGCGACGAGCGCCACGTCTGCACGAACGATCTCGACGAGGGCCTCATGGCCGCGCGCGAGCGACTGGAGCGCGACGACGGCATCGGCGTGCGGTGGGTCACCCGGCGCGAGATCGGAGACGGGGACGCGAGCGGCCGCGACGAGCGCGTCGACGTCGCGGTGCGCGAAGGGGAGGTGCTGGAGGGCCCACCACGACGGTCCGGCCTGCGCGATGAGGGACGTGAGCACGGGGGCGTCGTCGGCGACGGGGCGCCACGCGCGCTCGTCGAGCGACGCGCGACACCAGGCGAGGTAGCGCGGGTCGTGGAGGCTGCCGGGCTCCGGGGCAGGGACGAGCGCGAGCGCGTGGAGCGCGACCTCCCACACGAGCGGCGCAGCGGCGACGAGCATCGATCAGATCTGCAGGACGGCGCCGAGCAAGCCGAGGGCGACGGAGCTCACCGACAGCGCGGCGGCGCCGACGGGCGGGCGGAGGCGCGGGTACACCTCGGGCTCGGTGCGCCACGTCACGAGCGGCGGCGCCGTGAAGTGGAGGCCGCGGTCGGCCTGCGACTGGGCGCGGCGCATGGGGTGGAGCGTGAGCGAAGCGTCGCGGCGCACTGTCCCGAGCACGGCCACGCGTTCGCCCACGCGGAGCCGAAGCTCTTCGATCATGGCCTCGCCGTCGCTCCCCTCGGTTTCGAAGTCGACGCGGGCGGCGTCGGGGTCGAGGTCGATGCGCCCGGAGTCGTCTTCCACCCAGAAGCCCGCGGTGGTGCGTTCGAGCCGCGAGAGCACGCGGACGGCGCCTTCGATGGTGTAGTGGTGCACCTCGCGGACGGCCACGAGGGCGTCGCCGTGGAGGCTGCGCACGGGGAGGTCGCAGCCGATGGTGCCGACGATCTTCACGAGCCCTTCGCGGGCGAGGGCGATGGGGGTGGGTTGGAGGCGCCGGAGGGCTCGTACGTCCGCCAGGGTCATGGGGCCGAGCTGGCGGCGGTAGTGCTGAACGAGCCCGCCGACGGTGGCGGCGCCGGCGAGGGCAGACCCGACGAGCAGCGGGGCGAACATGCCCCGAGTCTACGCCAGGCGAGCGCCGGCGACAGAGCGGAAGAGGCCGACGACCACGCCGAGGATGCGGAAGCCGCCCATCTCGCCGCGGCGGACATAGATGGGGCCGAGGCGCTTGTTCTCGGGCTGGAGGCGGATGTGGTCGCGCTCCTGGTAGAAGCGCTTCACGGTGGCCTCGTCGCCGACCAGGGCCACGACGATCTCGCCGCGGTTGGCCGTCTCCTGGCGGCGCACGAAGAGGATGTCCCCGTCGTAGATGCCCGCCTCGATCATCGAGTCGCCGCGGACGCGGAGCGCGAAGGTCTCCCCGCTGCCGCCGCTCGCGCCGCGGAGGAGCGACGGATCCATGAGGATCTGCTGCTCGATGTTGTGCGACGCGAAGGTGAGGGGCCCCGCCGCGACGCGCCCGACGAGGGGGACGTTGAGCACGTTGTTGGCCGGCGCGGCGTCGACCGTGATGCCGAAGGTGGCCTCTTCGTCGATGGCCTCGTCTTCCATCGCGGGGGGCGGCGAGGTGGGGCGGAGGGCGCGGGACTTCATGTCTTCGCGCGAGATGTATCCCTTGCGCTCGAGGGCGCGGAGGTGGTCGCTCACCCCATTGGTCGAGCGGATGCCCATCTGTGCCCCGATCTCGCGGAGGGTCGGTGGGTACCCCCGGTCTTTGATCGAGCGGCGAATGAACTCCAGAATGGCTTCCTGACGGTCGGTGAGCGGCTGCATGGCGCTGCGCGTCCCTTCTCCTCCCCAGCGGCATCACCGGGGTACTGCACAGACGCTACTGAACGCTCGCACAGCCTGTCAAATCTCTTGTGTGCCAAGGATTGGAGCTCCCCGCGGAGGGTCTGCTAGGGAAAGGGGCGTGCGCGGAATGGCTCGATTTCTGGGACTCCTTGGGCTCCTCGGGGCGATGCTGCTCTCGGCGT
Source organism: Polyangiales bacterium (assembly GCA_044375895.1). Classification (GTDB taxonomy): domain Bacteria; phylum Myxococcota_A; class Polyangia; order Polyangiales; genus CAISKJ01. The sequence goes on from JBILLV010000026.1 coordinate 33,793, forward strand.
CTGGCGCTGACGCTCAGCCCAGAAGTCACCTTCGGCGCGGTCGAACCGCCTCGGCCCGGCGGCCTCCGGCGCCGCCGAGCGCCTCGATGGGGTGGGCCAACCGGGGGGCCCTCATCCACGGGCGGGCGATCGAGGAGGGAGACGGCGTGCGCTTTCTTCCGGGCCGCACGCTCCACTGGGGCACCGAGGAGCTCGTCGGGCTCATCGAGCGGGTGGGGGCCGAGATGCGGCGCCGTCACAGCTCCCGCGTGACCGTCGGCGACCTCTCCGCGGAGCACGGCGGACCGGTGGGGCGGCACCGCTCGCACCAGAGCGGCCGCGACGCCGACATCTGCTTCCTCGCGCGCACCGCCACCACGCGCGGCCAGGGCGCGCCCGTCGACCTCAACGATTACGTCTCCTTCGACCGCAACGGCCGCTCGCTCGACGGTCGGTACGTCTTCGACACCGCGCGCAACTGGGCGCTGCTCGACGCGATCCTCACCGACCGGCGCGTGCAGATCGAGCGCATCTTCATCTCCGCGCCGCTGCGTCAGCGGCTGCTCGCCTACGGCCGCGAGCATGGCGCCGACGGGGCGCTGCTCGAGCGGGCGGCCCTCACGCTCCTCCAGCCGCGGGGGGTGTCGCCGCACGACAATCATTTCCACGTCCGCATCGATTGCCCGGCGGGCGACGCGCAGTGCCGCGAGGGGGTTCATCGGGTTCCGGTGGTGCGCCGACGTCCTGCGGCCCGTCACGAGCACGCACGCCGCAACGCGCCGGCTCCGGCGGCGCGCCCCCGCCCGCGGCGTTGAGCGCTACGGGAAGGGGAGGGCGACGGCCTCGGTGCGCTCGCGGACCACGGCGTCGACGCGCGCCACGATGAGGTCGCGGCGCGTGAGGACGGCGTCGATCTGCGCGTCGGAGAGGCACGGCCCGAGGGGGTCGGCGGCGACGGCGGCGCGGATGGACTCGCGGGTGAGCGCGCGCAGCGACGCGACGAACGAGCGCGAGAAGCGGCCCACCGCGGCGAGGCGACGGGCCTGCTCCTCCGGGCGAGCGCCGCGGCCCTCGTGGATCGCGCTGAAGGACGCGCCGTTGTCCATGTAGAGCATCGGGCCGGGCGGGTTCGCTCCCTCGGCGCGCTGACGGAGGATGTTGCCGCCGCTCCAGCGGTCGACGTTGTCGTTGAGGAAGTCGAAGAGGATGAGGGTGGAGAGGTCGGCGGCGACGCCCTCCTGCGCGGGGTCGAGGGGCTGCGCCGGGTCGAGCAGCGCGGCGTAGGTCTCGGCGCCGGGGACGGGTTCGAGCGCGCCGGGGACCCAGTACAGCACCGCGCCCGGGATGGCCTCGGCGCGGCCCAGGAGCTCGGTCATCACGCGGCGGGAGAAGGCCTCGTCGCCCGAGGCGTCGCCGGCCCGCTGGAGCGTCGCGCGGGGGACCACGCGCCCGCAGGCGGGGGGGACGCGGTGGATCCCGAGCAGGCGGCTCATGCGGTAGGCCGCGAGCTCGGCGCGGTAGTTGGCCACCTCGGCGCGCTGCTGCGGCTTGAAGAGGGCCTTCTGGTTGTTTTCGAAGCGCACCTTGAACGAGACCGTGCTGCCCCCGCGGTTGCGCTCGACACGGGCGAAGGTGCCGTTGCAGATGCGCGCGAGCGTGGCCTCGTCGTCGAGCCCGAGGAAGCCCCGTGTCACCGCGGACGCGTCGGCGTGGGGAGCGGGAGACGGCGCGTCGGGCGGGGGAGGCGCGGCGTCGGGCGTCGGGCGGGCGGCGGGGGCGTCGGGGCGCCGCGCCACGGTGGGCGCGGTGACGGGGGGCCGCGCGGCGTCGGGGGCCGGGGCGGGCCGTGGATCGCGGCATGCAGCGAGACCGAGCAGCGCGACACCCGCGCGGAGCATTGGTTGACGCACCATGGACAGTGTGGCAATCGAGCGGCGCATCGGCGAGAGCCCTCGGCGCCGTGTAGCACAGCCTCTGCGCCGAGGGATGCGCGAACGGAAGCCTCGAATGCACACCCAGTCGATCCCCCGATGGTTCGCCGCGCTCGTCGCGCTCGTCGCGCTCGCGCTCCCCTCAGTCGCCCGCGCCGTCGACGTGTGGACCGAGCCCAACCCGGGCCTCCGCCACCTGCACCGCACGACGCCCGCGCCCGCGGAGTTTCACGCCATCGTCATCGACCTCAACGCGCCCGGCGTGCGCATCCGCTGCACGCCGCTGCGCGAGCGGTGGAAGAGCACCAGCGTGTACGCGCGGGAGGCGGGCCTCGCGGCGGCGGTCAACGGCGGCTTCTGGGGGCTCTTCGGCCAGGGGGCCCAGGGGATGACCGCGGGCAACGGCCAGGTGTGGGGCTCCGATGACGAGGAGCTCGGCTTCTTCGCCATGAGCCAGAACGGTCGCGGGTGGGTGTCGCGCCCCGCCGACGTGGTGGAGGGGAGCCGACGGCTCATCACCGACGCGGTGTCGGGGCGGCCGATGGTGGTCGACCGCGGCCGCATGTCGGAAGAGCTGTACACCTTCCCTCGCACGTGGACCCGCGAGCCGCGCACGGCCGTGGGGGTGAGCGAGGACGGGCGGAAGGTGATCCTGGTGACGGTGGACGGGCGGCGCGCCACGAGCCACGGGGGGACGCTGGAGGAGGTGGCGCAGCTCATGATCGAGCTCGGCGCCTTCCGCGCGATCAACCTCGACGGCGGCGGCTCGACGACGATGTACATCGGCGCTGAAGGGGGCGTGGTCAACCGCCCGAGCCGCGGGTGGGAGCGCGAGGTGGTGAACCACATCGGCGTGATGGCCCCCGCCCCCGCGGCCCCGCCCGCCGCCACGCAGCAGGTCACCGCGACCCCGCAGAACGTCGTCGCCCAGGCCCAGCGGGCCCACGACGCGCACCCCACCAACGCCCGCGAGGCGGTGGAGGGGACGGGCTTCCGCAACTGGGTGCGCTCGCGGGTGGGGCGCTTCCTCGCGATCGATCGGCTCGGCCTCGGGCGCAACCGCGAGCTGGTGGTGCCGCTGCTGTTTCTGGCGGTCGTGCTGGCGGTGGGCGCGGCGGCGGCCTTCGTGTGGTCGCGCGTGAAGCGCTCGCGGCGGCGCGCGGTGGCCCTGTCGTCGTCGGACGTGTCGCACCCGGCCGACCTCAAGCGGGCCTCCTCGCCGTGAGCGACCTCGTCACCCGCATCCTCCGCGATGTCGGCCGCGCCGTGAGCGACCACAAGCTCATCGAGGCCGGCGACAAGGTGATGGTGGCCGTCTCGGGCGGCAAGGACAGCTACGCGATGCTCGACGTGCTCCGTCGGCTCCAGCGCCGCGCGCCCGTCCGCTTCGAGCTCCTCGCCGTCCACCTCGACCAGGCCCAGCCCGGCTACGACGGGGCGCCGCTGCGCGCGTGGCTCGAGCGCGAGGGGCACCCGCACGAGATCCTCCGCGAGGACACCTACTCCATCGTCGTCGACCGCGTCCCCGAGGGAAACACCTACTGCGCCCTGTGCTCGCGGCTCCGCCGGGGCATTCTCTACAGCGCCGCGACGCGCCTCGGGTGCAACAAGATCGCGCTCGGGCACCACCGCGACGACGCGATCGAGACGCTGCTGCTCAACCTCTTCTTCTCGGGGCGCATCGCGGCGATGCCGGCCCGCCTGGTCTCGGATGACGGCGCCCACGTGGTGATCCGCCCGATGATCAACTGCGCCGAGGAGACCCTCGCGGCCTACGCCGTCGAGCAGGCCTTCCCCATCCTCCCCTGCAACCTCTGCGGCTCGCAGGAGAACGCCCAGCGCAAGCAGATGAAGGCCCTGCTCGCGCGGATGGAGTCTGAGCACGCGGGCGTCAAGAGCTCGGTGTTCGCGGCGCTCGGCAACGTGCGCCCGACGCAGCTCCTCGACCGCGGCCTCCTGGGTCGCTCGGACGAGCCGCGGCGCGGCGCGCCGGACGCGGGGGAGGCGCCCGGCGTGTCGCTCGGCGGCGGCAGGCTCCGCGTGCTGGGGGAGTGAGCGTCAGAGCCCGGTGAGGCGGAAGATCATGCCCTCGGCGACGCGCTCGGCGACGGGTTCGCGCACCTGGGAGGCGGCGACGAAGAGCTCGCGGCGCCCGGCGACGATGGCCGCGAGCCAGGGGCGGCGGACGCCGAGGAGGGTGCTCGCCCGCGCGTTGCCGAGGTGCTCCCCGCGGCGGCTCCAGAGCGCGACGCGGTCGCAGTTGGTGTCGACGACGCAGTAGCCCGCGTCGCAGGCCGTCACCCCGTGGATCCAGCAGAAGCCGTCCTCCGCGGTGGGCCGGGCGCTCCCGAAGCGCGCCCGCTCCCGGCCGCGGTCGTCGTACACGGCGAGCTGGTTGCCTCCGTTGTTGGCGACGGAGCCTCCGACGATCACGTCGCGACGATCGAAGGCCACCGCCATCACCGAGCGGAAGGGCGGCTCGTACGTCCACGGCGTCACCTCACAGGCGCCGTCCTCGTACGCGACGCTGCGCACGGGCGAGCCCGGGAAGATGCCGAGCCCGCGGCCCGCGCGCGCCGACATGGTGACGTACCCATGGGGCGCGGCGTTGCAGCGCTGCGCGACGGCGCCGTCGTCGATCACGTAGCTCCCGCCGATCCCGCTCGCGACGGCGGCGCCGCTGCGGTCGACGGACACCTGCGTGACGCTCGTCGGGAGGGTCAGCGCGCCGCCCACGCCGAAGGAGGCGTCGGGTTCGAAGCGGCAGTCGTCGCCGCGCGTCCGGAGGTAGCGTCGGACGTGCGACTCGCCGTCGACCAGGAAGAGCGCGCCGCGTCGGTCGAAGGCGATGGACGTGACCGCGCCCGACGCGTTGTCGCCGAGCAGCGGCGGGCCGCCGAGGGCGCATCGCTCGGCGCGGAGCGTCCGTTCGCCGACGGTGACCTCGTGTGGCGTCGCGGTGAGCGGCGTGGTCCGTGTGGCCCGCGCCGCGAGGGGGTCGCGCGTGGTGGGAGCGGGCGCGTCGTCCGCCGCCTGTGCGGCGGTGTTGACGGCGGCCTGCGCGGCGGCGTGCGCCTGCGCGGCGGCGTCGGCGAGGGCGGCGAGGGCGTTGCCTGTCGGGGCCGTGGGCGCGTCGCCGACGAGCGGCGGCGGCGGGCTGTGGCCGTCGAAGGTCACCGGGTAGATCGTCTCCGTTCGGAGCACCGTGCTGCCTCCGAAGGGGCGGCGCAGCGAGCCCCAGCACCGCACCGGACCCACGTCGGACACCGCGCACTGGTACGAGCTGCCGAGCAGGACGGAGCGGACGCCCTGAAGCCCCGGGAGCGCGGTGGGCGCGCTGATCTGGCGCTGTGTGCGAGGCGCGAGGAGCTTGCCCTCGTAGTTTTGTCCGAAGCACATCGGCGCGCCGCCGACCGTGGCGCAGGTGGCGAAGTTGCCTGCGGTCAGCGTCGTCGCGCCCGTCACCGCGACGGCCGTCGGCTGACGCGAGCTCGGGCCGCCGGTGCTCCCCCAGCACGACACGGCGCCGCCAGCGAGGAGGACGCAGTTGTGGTTCTGACCGACGGCGAGCGCGAGCGCGCCCGCGAGGCCCGTGACGGGCGCGGGCGTGGGGCGGCGGGTGGAGGTGCCGTCGCCGAGCTGTCCGCTGCCGTTGTCGCCCCAGCACCACACCGTCCCGTCACGGAGGCGCGCGCAGGTGTGATTCTGCCCGGTGTCGACCTCGGCCACGGGACCGATGCCCGTGATGCGCGTGGGGCGGAGGATCGCGCGTGTCTCCGGGGGCAACCCGTTCTCCCCGAAGGCGTTGCTCCCCCAGCACCAGAGGCCGCCGTCCTGGGCGACCGCACAGGTGTTGCCGCCGCTCGTGCCCACCTCGAGGGCGGGCGGCATCGGACCCACCTGGACGGGCGTGAGCTGGTTGATCTGGTTGCCGTTGCCGAGGGCGCCGTTGCTCCCGCTACCCCAGCACCAGACCGTTCCGTCGGCCTTGCGGGCGCAGGCGTGCGCGTCGCCGACGTCCACCTTGGAGACGCCCGTGAGACCGACGACCGCGACGGGAACGAGCCGCGCTTCGCGGGTGCCGTCACCGAGCTCTCCGTAGGTGTTGTCGCCCCAGCACTGGACCGTCCCGTCCGCGAGGACCGCGCACGCGGACGACCCTCCGATGGCGACCTGGATGGCCTGGCGGGGGTCGGGCGCCGGCGCGCTGTCCGCCCCGCGGCGCTTGCAGGCGAAGGCGCTGAGCGTGAGGAGGGTGGCGAGACCGAGCTTGTGGGAGACGAGGGTCTTCATCGACGGATTGGTTCCTTCGCGGTGCGCGCTGCGCGGGCTGCGCCGGGCGCCTGCGGCGAAGTTGGCGCATCCCCTCCGTCGACGCGGACTTAAGGTTTCTTTGAGATTCTGAAGGCGTCAGCGCGCCGGGTACACGCAGCGGAAGCCCCGCGCCGGAGACGCGTCGCCCGAGCTCCCCATCGGCCGGAAGGGGCCGCGCAAGACGAGCTCGCTGTCGTTCTGGTGCGAGCTCCCGCGGGCGTAGTGGGCGCCGACCAGCGTGGGCTGGCAGAGCGGGTCGACGCGGCCCCAGCAAGGGCTCGCCGCGAGGGTCGCGTAGCTCGCGAAGGTGTCGGCGACGAGCTCGGCGACGTTGCCCGCGAGGTCGTACACCCCCGCCGTCGCGGCGAGCGAGCCGACGCGCCGGGTCTCGAGCCCGTCGTCGCCGGGGCACGGGCCGTAGTGCGCGCGGTCGCACGAAGGCGGGGCCGAGCCCCAGGGGTAGGGGCGATCTTCGCCCGCCGCGGCGCCGTGCCAGCGCGCGAGGTACTCGTACTCCGTCGCGGTGAGCAGGTGCCCGCCTTCCGACGCACAGAAGTACATCGCGAGCGTCCAACCGACGCAGTTGATCGGGTGCTGCTCGCGCGCTCCGCCCGGGGCGTCGGACCAGTTGCACCCCACGACCGCGGGGCTCCACTCGCTCAACGCGGTGCGCGGGGCGAGCGGTACGCGCATCGTCACGCCGTTGGCGAAGCGCGCCTCGCGCCACGCGGGGAGCTGGCCCGCGATCCAGCGCGCGTGAAAGGCCCGGAAGCGCCCGACGGTCACCTCGTGCGCGTCGACCTCGAAGGGCGTGAGCGAGAGGTCGCAGAGGGCGGGGCTCGCGTTCCAGGTCGAGGTGGCGGCGCTCGCGGGGACGCCGACGCAGAAGGTCGCGGCGGGGGCGACGCGGACGCGCGCGCACTCGGGCCGCGACGGGTCGTCCGCGCAGTTCGGGGTGACGACGTCGGGCGACACGACGTCGCCGCGCGCGTCGAGCGAGGCGTCCGGCGCGTCGTCCACCACGCGCAAGGGTTTGGGACCGCACGACACGGACGCGAGCAGCGCGAGCGCGAGGAGGCGTGGCGTCAGAACGACCACCGCACCCCGCCCGGTTCGAAGGACACCGCCCGTCCGTGGCGCGGTCGCCCAAGCGCCTCCACGAGCAGCCAGCCCGCGCCCGCCGCAAGGAGCGCTGATCCCACCGCGAAGGACACCACGCTCGCCGTGCTGAGGGACGCTGCGTCGTCATGCGCGGAACGAGCGGCTGCGACGTTGGCCGTCCGCGCGTCGCAGACAAACTCCGCGGGCGTCTCCACACACCCACCCGCGGTGACCCCATCGAGGGCCACGTTGCGCGCGAACCAGAGGCCCGCACCGAGGCCGAGCGTGGCGACGCCGGCGCCCGCGAGGACCACCGGGCCGACCCATCGCAGCGGCGGGGCGGTGATGACGTCGACGTGGACGACGGGCGGCGGCGCGACGGGCGCGACGGGCGCGACGGGCGCGGGGACGATCGGCGCCGCGGCGGGCTCCGGCGCGCGGAGGCGCAGCACGATCGACTCGCGGGTCGTCTCGCCCGCGCGAATCTCCACGGCTCGTTCCGCAGGGTAGTGATCCGCGTGCGCGGCCGAGACCGTGACCGAGCCGACCGGTCGACGCACCGGGGAGCCCGCCGCGATGGACGCCCCTTCGACGCGAACCTCGCTCCCGGCGGGTTCGACGTCGATCACCAGCCACCCGAGGTGCCCGCGCACGGCCGCGAGCGAGGCGTCCACCGTGGCGCGGTGTCGTTGCACCCACGCGTCCTGCGACTGGCTCACCGCGTCGAGCGCGCGCTCGGCCTCCACCCAGCGACCGAGCGCCTGGAGCGCGAACCCGATCTGCGCCTGCACCGACACGCGGGGCGCCAACGCGTACGCGCGTTCGAACGCTGTGAGGGCCGCTGCGTCCTGGCCGGCGCGGCGTGCGGCGAGGCCCGTTGCAGCGAGCGACTCGGCCTCCCGCGCAGCGTCCCCGGGCGGTGTCTGTGCGAGCGCTCCTGAAGCGGTCCACGTCAGCGCGAAGGCCACGGCGGCGAGCGGGAGGTGCGGTCGCCGTCGTTGCATCACAAGTCGTCGACGATGGGCGCGTGGTTGGTGCCGTGCGACACGGCCGCGGGGCGCGCGGGACGGGGGCGATGACGCGGCGGCTCCCCGGCGTCGGGCGCCACCGCGACGATCGTCGCAGGCAGCGGCGCGTGGGTCAGGGCATGGGGCGCGCCGCCGTCGCTGGAGGGGACGGTCGTACGGAGCGCGCGCGGGGGAGGGGCCGCGGCCCGCTGCGGTGATGCGGTGCCGCGCGCGCCGAGGGCGAGCGCCAGCAGCGCTCCCGCGAGGAGGGTGCCCGCGAGGGCGGTGACGCGGCCGTACGTGCGGACGATGGGGGCAGGTGCGATGGAGCGCGGCGCCTCTGCAACAGGCTCGCTCGCTTCGCCGAGGAGGGCGCGTTCGAGCGCGGCGGCGGAGGGGCAGCGGGCCTCCGGGGCGCGGACGAGCGCCAGCATCACGGCGTCGGCGAGCGCGTCGTCGACGGCGACGCCGGCCGTGCGGAGGTGCGGCGGGTCGGAGGCGACGATCGCGGCCAGGACGGCCCGGTCGTTGTCGCCCGCATAGGGTGGGAGCCCCGAGAGGCATTCGTAGAGGACCACGCCGAAGGACCAGAGGTCGCTGCGGGCGTCGACGTCTTCGCGGCCCCAGGCCTGCTCGGGGGACATGTAGCGGGGCGTCCCGAGGAGGGTGCCGTGGCGCGTGAGGCCGGGCGCGTCGGTGGGGTCGAGGGCGAGGCCGAAGTCCACCAGACGGGCGGTGACCGAGCCGTCGTCGCCCGCGCAGAGCACGATGTTCTCGGGCTTCACGTCGCGGTGGACGACGCCGCGCGCGTGGGCGTGGCCGAGCGCGCGGAGCACCGGCAGGAGCAGGGCGGTCGCCCGCGACGGCGAGAGCACGAGCTCTTCGTCGAGCAGGGCGCGGAGCGTGCGGCCTTCGAGGAGATCTTCGACGAGGAAGACCCCCTCCGGGCACGCGTCGAAGTCGACGAGGCGGACGATGTGCGGGTGCGACAGCTTCGCGAGCGCCCGCGCCTCACGCAGCAGCCGCGCCTCGCCGTCGCGCCCCTCCCGCGCGTGCAGGAGCTTGAGCGCGTAGCGGCCGCCGGTCGTCCGGTGGCGCGCTTCGTAGACGGCGCCCGCGCCCCCCGCGCCGAGCACGCGGACGAGCTCGTACTTGCCCGCGATCACGGCGCCGAGTCGGGCATCGGGCGAAGGGTCACCCATGGGCGCGGGGCCCTCGCTCCCCGTCGAGGTCGCCTTCGACACGAACGATCGTGGCGCGGGGCGCCAGACGGTAGCCCCCTTCGCGCCGCTCGATCCGCTCGCGAAGCCCGAGCTTGCGGAGCGTCGCGATGGCCACGTAGGCGCGGTTGGCGCCAGAGTCCGCGATGAGCTGCTCTTGCGGCCAGCCCGCCTGGACGAGGGCTTCGAGCGAGAGCGTCTCCCCAGGGGCGCGGTCGCGGAGGTCGGCCAGGGCGCGCAACACGCGGGCGAGGGCGAAGCGCGTCCGCAGGTCGATCGGGGCCTCGTCGGCCACGCGGAACCACGTCCCGTCGCGCGCGATCTGGAGCGCGGGCGACGTGTCGGGGGGCGCCGCGTCGGCGGTGTCGGGCGCCGCGCGGGGGCCGCCGGAGAGGGCGAGGTCTTCGCCCACCCAGGTGAGGTGGTCGTGACGCTCGGGCCGCGCCGCGACGGCCGCCGCCCAGCGCGTGAGGCCGTCGACGTCCTCGGGCCAGGACGCCAGCAGCAGGCGGGTGGCGAAGCTCGCATCCATCGCGGGGACGCGGCCGACGGCGTGGGCGAGGGCGGCGCGGGCCAGCCAGGGGAGGTCTTCGACGCGCTCCGCCAGCCGGGGCATGACGAGGGTGTCGGCGTCTGGACCCGCGTCCGCGGCGTCGATCGGGCGGCCGAGCTCCGCGGCGACGAACGCGACGTAGGGCCACCACGCCGCGCGCGGCGCGCCGGTGATTCGAACGGGCGCGCTCGACGCCGCCCGCGCGCGCAACCGTTCGAGGAACGACGCCGTGGCCCAGGCGACGGCGGGGCAGCGCGCCGAGCGACGCACGGGGTAGGTGGCCGGCGCGCGCTGGGCGACGAACACGGTCGACCCCACGCGGACGATCGCGCCCTCGCGGAGGGTCGCCGCGCCGACGCGCTCACCGTCGACCCAGGTGCCGTTGGCGCTCCCGAGGTCGTTGAGGGTGAGGGAGCCCCGCGCGTCGGCCTCCAAGCGAGCGTGCGCCCGCGACACCAGCGGGTCGTCGAGGACGCCCTCGCCGAAGGCCTCGCAGGCGCGGCCGAGGGTCAACGCCGTCCCTCCGAGGAGCACGCGGCGCACCCCGAGGGCCTCGGGGGTGCGGTGGTGCGCGAGCACGAGCGCCCACACCCGATCGAACGAGCCCGGATCGTAGGCGACGGCGGCGTCTTCGCGGACGGTGGTGTACATCGCGGGGGAGGGAGGATTCCGCACGCGAACGAGCCCGTCGTCAAGGTCTCTCCCGCGCCCTCGCGGGGGGCTCGCGACAGTCGCGCGCTCCAGACGCCGCGCGTGTGGTACGGTCCGCCCGAGGCAGCTTCTTGGTGTTCTTGCGGACAGTGGGCGCGCGGCGACTCGGAGACGTGGTCGTCGCCCTGGCGATGGCGGCGGCGTCGTGTCGCCCGCGCGAGACCACCGCCGCGCGCCCGCACGTCACCGAAGGGACGCCCCCCCCGCGGGTCACGCCGGTCACCCCATCGCGCGCGCCGACGCGCGCCGCGGTTGACGTCGGCGACCCCTGCGCGCCGCCGCCTGCGCCTGTGGTCGCGGCCCACTGGTCGCTCGTCGGGTACCGCCCCGGTCCGCGGCTCCGCGAGGTGGTGTCGACCGGCCGGCGGCGCGAGTCGCTGGTGGCGGTGACCACGCGCGAGGTGTGCGTGAGCCACGACGCGGGGGCGACGTGGCGCGCGTCGCTCGGCGCGGAGGCGGCCCTCGCGTCGCCGATGCCCGTCGACCTCCCCGAGCTCCGCGCGGTGGTGGTGCTCGCCCAGGGGACGGCCTCGGAGCCCGCGCCGGCGAAGGTGTTCGTGTCGCGCGACCGCGGTGACCGCTGGGAGCCGCTGGCCCTGCCGCCGGCCGCGGGGGCGCGGGCGCGGGTGTACACCGATCGGGATTCGGCGCTGTGGGTCCAGTCGGGGACGAAGCTCTGGTGGAGCGACGACGCGCGCGTGTGGCAGGGGCCGCGGACGGTGCCCGGCGCGGCGATCGACCGCTTCGACGCGTGCGGGGCGCTCCTGGTGGCCCGCATCGAGCGCAACGGGGAGCGGTACTTCCATCGCAGCGACGACCGCGGCGCGACGTGGCGACCGCTGCGCCTCGGCCACCTCGGCATCGACGGCGGCGACGGCACGGTGCGCTGCCTCGGGTGGCGCGGGGGCCTGGAGGCCGGGCACGGCGCGCTCCCCTCGCATTGGAGCTTCGACGGCGGCCGCACCTGGGCCCGGGCCCTCTACGACCTCCGCGCCCGCGCCGCCGCGCGCTCCCTCGCCGAAGACCCTCGCTACGCCAGCGACCCGCCGCGCTGCGGGGCGACCTTCGACGGCGCCCTCGCGTGCAGCGACGCGCGGCGGCTGGTGCTCGGGCTGGAGCGCGACCGCGTCCACGAGGTGGTGGCGCCCGCGGGGTGCGAGCGGGTGCGGCTCCTCGACGACCACCGGGCGATGGCCTTCGGTCCGTCGTGCGGGGTGTACCTCAGCGTCGACCGCGGCGGCGTGTGGCGGCCGGTGAGCACCAGCGTCGACCGCGACCGCGCGCTGGTGACGGGCGCGCCGGGCCGCGGGGGCTTCGTCGGGCCGTCGTCCGCGTGGCGCGTCGACGACGGGCTGTGGTGGACGGACGACGCCGGCGCGCGCTGGCGGATGCTCCTCACGGCGCAGACGCGGGCGCTCGGCGCGGGCGCGTTCAGCGACCGGCGGCGCGGGGTGTTCGTGCGCGATGATGGGTGGGTGGTGGCCACGCGCGACAGCGGCGAGACGTGGACGGGGCTCTTCCGTGAGGAGGTCGAGCGGCTCGCCACCAGCGGGCCGTGGGTGATGCTCACCACGCGGAGCCGGGTTCGCGTGTCGCCCGACGGCGGGGAGACGTGGCGCACCTCGCTGCCGTTTCCGCCCGACCGTCGGCTCGACCCGACGCTGGTGGTGGCGGGGGCGCGCCGCACCATCGAGCTCGCGCCGGGGCTGCGGGTGACCCAGACCGGCGCGAAGATCACCGCCACGCGCGGCGCCCGCACCGACGACGTCATCGACCAGCTCCCGCCGGGCTGGGACCTCCTCGCCGCCCACGTCACCAACGACTACGTCGACCGCGTGATGCTCGTCGGGGGCGCGGTGCTGCGCCACGACCCCGCCCACGAGTCCATCCCCCGCTTCGAAGTCTCCGCCCGCCGACACCGCGCACGACCATGATCAAGCTCCCCGACGACGTCGTCACCGACCTGCGCTCCGCCACCGCCCGCGAGTGGCTCGTCACCAACGGCCTCGGTGGCTTCGCCGCGGGGACCGTCTCCGGCGTGGCCACCCGGCGCTACCACGGCCTCCTGGTGGCGGCCCTGAGCCCGCCGCGGGGGCGCCACGTGGTGGTGTCTCACGTCGACGAGTCGCTGATGGTTCGGGGCCGTACGACCCCCCTCTCGGCCCACGCCTTCCCCGACGTGGTGCACCCCGCGGGGTGGCGCCACGTGGCGGGCTTCGCGGTCGACCCGCTGCCGGTGTGGACGCTCCGCGCGGGCGGGGCCACGCTGGAGCGGTCGGTGTTCATGGCGCGGGGGAGCAACACCACCGTGCTGCGGTACACCCTGCGCGAGTCGCCGGGGGACGCTCTCCTCACGCTGCGGCCCTTCGGGGCCTTCCGCGACTTCCACCACCACCGGCGCGAAGACCCTTCCATGAAGCTCGACGCGGCGGTCGACGGGGACGACCCGCGCACCGCCCGCTGGACGCCGTACCCCGGCTGGGTGACCCTCACGATGCGCGCGTCGGGGCCCTTCGTGTCGTCGCCCGACTGGTGGCGGAGCTTCCTCCACGCCGTCGAGCGCGAGCGCGGCCTCGATGACCGCGAAGACCTCGCCACCCCCGGGGAGTTTCGCGTCCCCATCGCCCCCGGCGAGACGGTGTACCTCGCCCTCACGGTGGATGGTTCGCTCCCGAACGACCTCGCGGCGTGCGAGGCCGAGGCGCGCGATCACCTGCTCGCCCTCGCGCCCGCGGGGGAGACCGACGCGCGGGTCGCGACCCTGCACCGCGCGGTGGACGCGTACCGGGCCGAGCGCTCCGAGCCCCCGGCGCTCCTGGCGGGCTATCCGTGGTTCGAAGACTGGGGGCGCGACACGCTCATCGCCTTCACGGGGGCGTACCTCGTCACGGGGCGCTTCGAAGACGGTCGCAAGGTGCTGGCGGCCTTCGCGCGCTACGTCGACCAGGGGATGCTGCCCAACCGCTTCCCCGATGGGGCGGCCGGGAGCGCGGACTACAACACGGTCGACGCGCCGGTGTGGTTCTTCCACGCGGCGCGGCGCTACGTGCAGTACAGCGGCGACCGGGACTTCGCTGTGACGGTGCTCCGCCCGGCGCTCCGCGAGGTCGAGCGGTGGTTTCGCAAGGGGACGCGCTACCACATCCACGTCGGCGCCGACGGGCTGGTGTACGCGGGGGGCGTGGGGACGCAGCTCACGTGGATGGACGCGCGGGTGGGGGACACGGTGTTCACGTCGCGGCACGGCGCACCCGTCGAGGTCAACGCGCTGTGGCACGCGGGGATGCTCACGCTGGCGTGGTTCGCCGAGCTGGCGGGCGACGCCGACGACGCCGCGGCCCACCGCGCCGAGGCCGCCCGCGTGAAGGAAGCCTTCCGCGCGAAGTTCTGGAACCACCACACCGACTACCTCTACGACGCCGTCCGCGAGCACGAGCGTGACGGCTCGGTGCGCCCCAACGCGCTGTATGCGGTGGCGCTGCCGGGCGAGCTCCTCGACGCCGACCAGCGCGCGGCCGTGATCGATCGGGCGCGCCGCGAGCTGCTGGTCCCGTTGGCGCTGCGCACGCTGTCGCCGAGCGACCCGCAGTACCGCGGGCGCTACGAGGGCGACGCGTGGTCGCGCGACGGGGCCTACCACCAGGGGACGGCGTGGCCCTTCCTCCTCGGCGCCTACACCGGCGCCGTGGTGCGGCACGCGCAGCTCTCGGGGGATGTCGACGCGGTGGCGCGGGCGCGGGCCGAGGTGCTCGGGCTCTTCGACGGGCTTGGTGATGCGCTCGCCGCCCAGTGCGTGGGGCACCTCGCGGAGATTCTGGAGGGCGACGCGCCGCACCGACCCGTCGGGTGCTTCGCGCAGGCGTGGTCGGACTGCGAGGCGCTCCGCGCGCTCCACGAGGACGCCTACGGGAAGGGGCCGGAGGACCTCCCGTGAGCGAGGAGCCCGACGCGGGGCGGTGGTTCTTCCTCGACGCGCGGGAGTCAGCGTTGATGACCGCGGCCTTCGCGTGGCTGCGCGAGGTCTCGCCCGCGCAAGAGTCTCTCCTCCGCGCCAACCTCGCGCGCCTGGAGCACCTCGCGGTGGTGATCCGTGACAGCGCCCCCATCGCGACCTCGTGGGCCTCGATGCGCTGGCGCGAGGCGCCCGGCGAGGCCCTCGTCGACCTGCTCTGCCGCGTCCCCGCGTACGACCTCGAGCTCCACCTGCCGACGCGCGCCGTCATCGGGCAGGCCTACCTCGTCGCGAAGATCAACCTCTTCAAGGCCGTGGGCTACGCGCTCACCGAGGGCGACGCGGCGCTGCGCGCGCGGGCGGAGGCCGAGGTGGCCGAGTCGGTTGCGTCGAAGATGGTCGAGGAGCTGCTGGTGTGCATCGTCACCGACCCCGCCGGCGAGCGCGCGCTCAAGGGGCGGGCGGCGGCGCTGCTCTTCCGCGTGTGGGACGAGCGGCTGCTGGCCGAGGTGGACGACATCGCGCCGCTGCTCGCCGCCGCGTGGGACGCCCGCAACCGGGTGCGCCCCGTGCTCGGCGCGATGCTCGGCGCCCACGAGGTGTTCCGGCTCTTTCAAGAGGCGAGGGACGAGCGCTTCCTCGACTACTACACCGCCGAGGTGGTGCCCGAGGAGGAGATGGCGGCCTTCGAGGAGTTTCTCTTCGGGCTGCTCCACGAGGACATCGCGGCCCTGCGACAGCACCTGCGGGAGGCGCGGGTGTCGTGCATCTCCATCGACGAGGCCCGCGTGGTGCTCGGCCCGGGGCGCGACGCCTGGGCCGAGGAGGTCACCGGGCCGCAGGCGCTCTACACCAATTACCGACGGCGGCGGATGATGGCCGCGTCGCGCGCGCTCACCGGGGCCCCCGGGCCGAAGAAGACCGCCGAAGAGTACGTGCTCGCGGCGTGGCTCCGACGCGGCCACACGCTCTGACGTCGCTCAGTCCTTCGCGCGCGCCTTCGTGAGCGTCGCCCGCACGGGGTCGGGCAGCTCCACCTCGCTCCAGTCGTAGCGACGCAGCGCGCCCGCGAGGATCTCGATCTGCCCCTCGACGCTCCCGCGCTCGTCGACGAACACCGT
>JBILLV010000225.1:0-14971 GCA_044375895.1 Polyangiales bacterium
ACCTCCATGCGCGTGGGCGTCGCGGGCAACGTGCTCAACGCCGCGCTCGCGTTCGCGCTCATCCACGGGCGCTTCGGGATGCCGCGCCTCGGCGTGCGGGGCGCGGGCATCGCCACCGCCGTCACCGAGGCCCTCCAGTGCGCCGTGCTCGTCGCGGTGTACCTCGGCGCCCGCCGCGCGCGGGTCGTCGCCTCCGCGCTACGCCTCCGCGCGGCGCTCCGCGAGGTGTGCGCGCTCGGCGTGCCGACGGGGATCCAGTTTGGCGCCGAAGTGCTCGCCTTCACCGCCTTCACCGCGGTGCTCGGCGGCCTCGGCCCCGACGAGATCGCCGCCCATCAGGTGTCGCTCGCGACGGTGCGGGCGTCGTTCCTGCCCGGGATCGCGGTGTCGGAGGCGGCGTCGGTGCTCGTCGGCCGCGCGCTCGGTCAGGGCCGCATCCGGCACGCCGACCGGGTCGTCGCGGCGGCCCTCACGCTCGCGGGCGCCTTCATGGCCGCGTGCGGCGTGGTGTTCGCGCTCGCGGGCGGCCCCATCGCGCGCGTCTTCACCGACGACGCTGGCGTGGTCGCGATCGTGCGCCAGCTCCTCCTCGTGGCGGCCGTCTTCCAGGCCTTCGACGCGGTGAACATCGTCCTCCGCGGCGCCCTCCGCGGCGCGGGTGACGTGCGCGTCGTCGGCCTCCTCGGCGTCGCCATCGTGTGGGCGTGCATACCCGGTGCAGCGTGGCTGTTCTGCAGACAGCTCGGCCTCGGCGCGGTGGGCGGATGGTACGGCTTCGTCGCCGAGACCGTCGTCGCCTCGATCGTCTTCGGTTGGCGCTGGCGGCATGGTGCGTGGCGCGCGCCGTACGAGCGCGGCGCGTCTTGCGATCACGCCGCGAGCCGTGCGAAATTCGCCGTGGGAGCAGCGTGATCCGCGCCGCGCCGTGCGACGTGCCCGCGCTCCCGGAGCGAACTCCTCGTGCCCGAGTCCGGCGCCTCCATCGAGGCCATTCAATACCACTACGACCTCGGCGACGCGTTCTATCGCCTGTGGCTCGACCCGACCCTCACGTACACCTGCGCGCTCTGGGATGACCCCGCCGAGTCCCTCGAGCAGGCGCAGCGCCGCAAGATCCGCCACTACCTCGACGCCACGCGCGGCGCCCCCCTGCGCCGCGTGCTCGACGTCGGCTGCGGCTGGGGCTCGCTGCTCCAGGCCGCCGTGCAGGAGTACGGCGCCGAGCGCGCGGTGGGCGTCACCGTCAGCCGCAACCAGCACGCCTTCGTCAACGCCCTCGGCGACCCCCGCATCGAGGCCCGGCTCGAACCCTGGCAGGATCACCGCGCCGACGCCCCCTACGACGCCGTCTTCTCCATCTGCGCCATCGAGCACTTCGCGCGGCCGGGGCTCTCCCGCGCCGAGCGCGTGGCCATCTACCGCGGCTTCTTCAAGCACGTCCACGGCATGACGCGCCCGGGCGCGGTCTTCGGGCTCCAGTCGATCTGCTGGGGCGCTCGTCGGCCCGACGCGCAGGTCGCCGAGGGGCTCTTCTTCATGGCGACGGAGATCTTCCCGGAGTCCGAGTGGCCGCGCTTCGCCGAGCTCGTCCACGCGGCCGAGGGGCTCTTCGAAATCACCGCCGTGCGCAACGACCGCATGCACTACGTCACCACCCTCGCGCGCTGGCACGACGCGCTCGTGGCCCACCGCGAGGAGGCGCTGGCCGCTTCGGACGCGGCGACGGTGGAGCGCTACCTGCGCTTCCTCTCCTTCGCGCAGGTGATCTTCCGCGAGGACTACACCGGGCTCCTGCGCATCTCGATGCGGCGCGCGGGGTGACTCGCCGTCACGCGGCCGGCGGCACCGCGCCCGGCATCAGCGACAGGCGCGGGCGAGACGCGCGCACCGAGCGCGGCAGGCGCATCACGAAGCACGCCCCTTCGCCGTACTTCCCCTCCTCGGTGAGCGATCCGCCGAGCGCCTGCACGACGCGCCACGCGATGGTCAGGCCCATGCCCATCCCCGCGCCGGGCGCCTTCGTGGTGTAGAAGGGCGCGAAGATGCGGGCGTGGTCTTCGGGCTTCACGCCGGGGCCGTTGTCGCGCACCGAGAGGGTGACCTCACCGTCCACCGCCTCGCCCGTCACCTCGACGGCGCCGCTGCCGTCATCGGGGGCGGCCTCGATCGCGTTCTGCACGAGGTTGGTGAGGAGCTGGTGCATCTCCTCGGGGACGCAGTAGACGAGGCCGTCGCCGGTGAAGTGGGTGGTCACCTTCACGGCCCGCCCGGTGGCCGGGAGCACGAGCTCGACCACGTCGCGCGCGGCGGTGAACAGGTCGTGGTCGCGGGAGACGCGCGAGTAGCCCTCGCGGCTGTAGCGGCGCATGAGGTCGACCGTGTTGAGGATGCGCGCGATGCCCGACTCCGCCGTCTTGAACATCGCCTTCATCCGCGTGTCGAGGGCCTTCACGCGGGACTCGGAGACGGCGCCCGCGGCGATGGCGGCCACCAGCTCGTCGACGTCCTTGCGGACGCGGGCGAGGGAGTTCTTGATGTAGTTGAGCGGGTTGTTGATCTCGTGGGCGAGGCCGCCCGCAACGATCTCCATCGAGTCCATCTGCCGCGTGAGGACGAGGTCGGTGGTGCTGTCCTGCACCTCGAGCTGCTTGCGCACCGTCGTGAGGAGCTCGCGGGCGGCGAAGGGCTTGGTGAGGTACGCGCTCACGCCGCTCTCCAGGCCCTGCACGCGGTCTTCCACCTCGCCGCGGGCGGTGAGCATCACGATGGGGATGTGGCGCGTCCGCTCGTTGGCGCGGAGGGCGCGGGTGAGCTCGTAGCCGTCCATCTCGGGCATCATCAGGTCGGTGATGATGAGGTGGGGCGCCTCGCGCAGCGCGAGCTCCAGGCCCCGCTTGCCGTCCGGGGCGGTGAAGATCCGAAACTGCTGCCGCAGGATGAGGTGGATGAGGCGGACGACGTCGGGGGTGTCCTCCACCACGAGGATCGTGCGCCCGCGGGAGCGCTCGTCGGCGTCGCGCTCCACGATGCGCCGCTCGGTCGCCTGGGCCACCTCCATGAGGCGGAACTCGTCGCGGTTGGCGATGTTGTCGGTCCAGTCGGGGCGGGCGGCGGGCTCCAGCGCGCGTACGTCTTTGCCGTCGGACGCCGAGGCGTCGACGAGCTCGCCGCGCAGGTGCGCCCGGTCGCGCGGGAGCTCGACGTAGAAGCGGGCGCCGCGGCCCGTGGCGCTCTCGGCCCAGATGCGCCCGCCGTGGAGCTCGACGAGCTCGCGGGCGAGGGCGAGGCCGATGCCCGTGCCGCCGGCGTTCTGACGGTTGTGCGTGGCGCCGCCGTCGACCTGGAAGAAGCGCTCGAAGACGCGCTCGGCCATGTCCTCGGGGAAGCCCGGTCCGTTGTCGCTCACGCAGGCCGTGACGGCCGCGTCGGTCGCCGTGACGTGCACCGTGATGCGTCCGCCGAGGGGCGTGAACTTCGCCGCGTTGGAGAGGAGGTTGACGAAGACGCGCTCCATCCGGTCGAGGTCGCACCACGCGGTGGCCCGCTCGACGTCGGCGGTGAAGGCCACCTCGATGTTCTTGCGTGTGGTGAGGGGCTCCACCTGGGCGACGAGCTGGCGGAGGTACGCGACGAGGTCGTGGTCGGCCACGCGGAGGCGCAGGCGCGACTCCTCCAGCCGCGAGAGGTCGAGGAGGTCGCCGATGAGCTTCAGGAGGCGCGCGCCGTTGTTGTGGACGGAGCGGAGCGTGGCGCGCTGCGGCTCGGTCAGGTGCCCGAGCTCCCCCGCCACCATGAGCTCGATGGGGGAGAGCACCATCGCGAGGGGCGTCTTGAGCTCGTGGGTGATGTTGGCGAAGAAGCGGGACTTGAAGCGGTCGAGGCGCTGGAGCTCGTCGTGGGCGGTGGCGAGGCGGGTGGAGGTGCGCTCCAGGGCGAGGCGGTTCTCGAGCTGCTCGCGGGCCTGGCGGTAGGCGAAGAGCTGCCCCGCGCTCGCGATGATCGCCGTCGAGGCCACGAACACGATCGGCGGCCCGGCGGAGAAGCCCAGCGTCTGCGGCTCGGTGGCGAAGTTGAGCAGAAACCAGGTGAGCACGATCGCCCCGTGGGTGCCAAACACCGCCCACTGGGGCCACACGAAGAGGAGCCCCGCGCCGATCATCACGAGGTGGAGGCCGGGGTAGTAGGTGGACTCGAAGCCGCCGAGCACGGCGGTCATCACCGCGATGCTCGCGCCCACGCTCACCATGTAGAGCGACGTGACCCACACGGCGTTGCGCGCGAAGAAGTCCGAGCGGCGGAGGCGGAAGAGCACCAGCGAGCAGAGCTCACCGATGGCGCGGTTGGGCAGCAGCACCCACCACGCCTCGCGGGGCGCCGTGCTCACGTCGAGGAGCGCGAACACCGGGTGGAGCGCCATCACCAGGATGAGCGCGAGGGTCAGCCCGCGGCGGTTCTGGGCGATCTGCCAGTCGTGCCAGGCGCGCTCGATCTCTTCGCTGGGGACGGCGACGCTCACGGCGGGGTCACCGTCAGGGGCGAGTGAGGCAGATGAAGGGGTTGTAGCCGGTCGCCTCCTCGACGACGGCGACGGACGCGTCAGGCGCCGCTTCCCTCGTGAAAGCCAGCATCTCCTCGCGCGTCTTGTACTTGAGAAACCAGTCGAGGTGCTGCTCCATGAGCCAGCGCGTCGGGAGCTCGGGGACGACGTTGCCGACGTAGAGCTGACCGCCGGGCCGCACGCTGGCGTAGAGGCTGCGGGTGAGCGTCGTGGCGTTGTGGCCGTCGAGGTAGTCGTAGAGGCCGGCGCAGATCACTACGTCGAAGGGGGCGTGGTCCTGGAAGAGCGCCGGGTCGCGCAGGAGGCGCTTGATCGAGTCGTGCAGGAAGCGGATGCGCACGCGCCGCGACCAGCGCGCGTCGACGAGGCGGTTGAGGCGGCTGAAGGCGAAGGAGAGCGCGCTCGCGTCCTGGTCGTAGAGGACGATGTCGATCATCCCCGGGATCTCCTTGAGCTCCCGGAGCAGTTCGAAGACCTCCTGCGAGGGCCCCGCCGCGATCGAGGCGATGCGCACGTGGCCGCCGCTGCCCGAGCGGGCGATGAGGTCGGCGATGCGGGCCTTCAGCATTTCCTTGCGGGCCCGCACCAGCGCCGCGCCCGGGGTGTCGCAGGCCGCGAGGTGGACGGCCTTCGCGAAGAGCGACGAGCCCTCGAAGTTGCGCTCGTAGATGAAGCGCATGATCTCGAAGTCGCCGGGGTAGCCGAGGGGCTTGGTCTTCGAGCGGTAGTGGAAGGGCGCCTGGAGGAGGAAGGCGTCGAGGTGCTGCTGACTGAAGCGCTTGAGGCCCTGCCAGGCCTCGGGGGTGGCGCTGCGGAGGGCGCCGTCGATGCGCCGTTCGAACGCGAGGAAGTCGGCGACGAAGGTGCGGCGCAGCGTCTCGATGAGGGCGTTGCGGGCGGGGGCGCCGGCCTCGCCGTGGACGACGCTCCAGGGGAGCTGGGCCTCCACCTGCTGGAGGTGATGCGCGGCGTCGTCGAGGAAGAGGTGCAGGTCGCCGACGGCGGCCTTGAAGTCGTCGTGGCCGGTGAGGTTCCAGGGCTTGCGGGCGAGGGAGAGGGCGTCGGCGCCTTCGGCCTCCCAGTTGCGCACGTCGCGGAGGTGGAGCACGTGCTCGATGTCCATCAGCGACTCGGTGAACGACACGCCCACCACGGTGCTCCCGGCGTCGGGCCGGACGGACATCACGATGGCCGCGCCGCGATACGCCTCGAAGCGATCGAAGCGCACCACCAGGGCGAGCACCACCCCCTGCTCGGTGGAGGCGATCTCCGACGGCCAGACGAAGGCGACGCCGCTCTGCGACACGTCCAGCAGCGGACAGGTGAAGGACGCGCCGTCGAGCGCGACCTCCACGGATGCCTGCACCGCGCCGAGGTCGGCGGGGCGGTAGCGCATCGGCCGGAAGTACACCTCGCGACCCTGAGCCCCCTCCAGCTCCTCGTAGGCCTTGCCGGTGCTCATCACGGGGGGAGGGGTCGGGCGGTCGTAGCTCATGGGACGTTCCTAAGGAGCGAAGCTGTCAGCGGGCTGTCAGTGCAGCCGCGGCGCAGCCGGGACGATAAGTTCGAAGCGCGAGCCGCGTTTGAACTGCTCCGGCGCCACCAGCCGCAGCGTGCCCCCGTGGGACTCCGCCACCAGCCGCGCCATGTAGAGCCCCATCCCCATCCCCTGGTCACCCTTGGTCGAGAAGAACGGGTCGAACACCTTGCGCGCGAGCGCCTCGGGCACGCCCGTCCCCTCGTCCTCCACCGCGAACACGATCGTGTCCCCGACGCCGGGCCGCGCGTCCACGCGGATCGTCTGCCCGGGCTCCGTCGCCTGCAGCGCGTTGGTGAGGAGGTTCACCAGCACCTGCACCAGCTTCTGGCGGTCGCCCAGGATCGTCGGGAGCTTCGGCCCGATGGACACCACCAGCTTGCGCTCGCGGTAGTTGAGGTCCATCCGCGCGACCGTCTCCGCGTCGCGCACCACGTCCGCCGGATCGAGCGGCATCGAGGTCATTTCCAGCGCCCCGCGGGAGGCAAACTGGTTGAGCGTCGTGAGGCTCCCGAGCAGGTTGCGCATCGCCGCCACGTTGACCCGCAGCGGGTCGAGCACCTGCGCCGAAACCTGGTGCGTGGTCGCGATGCGCTCGAGCATCATCAGCCCCGTGAGCACGTTGCGGAGGTCGTGCGTGACGCCCGCCGCGAGGCGCCCCATCGTGCCGAGCCGCTCCATGTGCTGCATGTGCTGCTGGGCGGTGCGCAGCTCGTCGAGCGCCGTCGAGAGCTCCTCCGAGCGCCGCGCGAGGAGGTTCACCAGCCGGAGGTTGAGCCGGCACTGGTGCACGTGCTCGCTCGCCTGGGCGACGGCCGCCAGCAGCTCGTCCGGGTCCCACGGCTTCTTCATGTGCCGGAAGACACGCGCCCGGTTGATCGCCGAGATGAGCACCGGCGTGTCGGTGTACGCCGTCAGCAGGATGCCCGCGACGTCGGGCTTCAATCCCCGCAGCTCTTCCAGCAGCTCGGTGCCCGTCATCTCTGGCATGCGGTGGTCGGCGATCACGACGTCGATGCCCGTGGTCACGGCGATCTCCAGGGCCTGACGCCCGGAGGTCGCCGCATGCACCACGTACTCGGCGTCCAGGAAGGCCTGGAGCACCTCGAGGTTCTCCTGGTCGTCATCGACGATCAGGATGGTGCCGGTGAGGGTCTCGCCCACCCCGTAGCGCGTCGCGAGGGCGGAGAGCGTGTTCTGCTCGTTCACGGCCCGGGAGTGTAGGCACGGACCCGCATTCTGTTCAATCCTGCGGTGTCAGCCTCTTCCCGACTTTCGGGAGATCACGCCAGCGCAGCCACCCCGAAGGCCGCCAGCACGAAGGCGAGCGAAACACCGAGCGACCACGCCACCACGCGGGCCTCGGACGGGATCGAAATGGCAGGGGACGCGGTCATCGGGACTCTCCGTCAGAAATCCGTTTCAAGCCTCGTGCCGCGCCCGCCGAAGATCACGCGCCGCATCGAGGATCCGGTCGGCCACCGCCCGCTTGTCCATGCGCGGGAGCGCCTCTTCCGTGTCGGCCCGCACCAGCGTCACCCGGTTGTCCGCCCCCTCGAAGCCGTCCTCCGCGAGGTTGGCCACCACCAGATCACAGCCCTTGCGCGAAAGTTTTGCGCGCGCGTATGCAATCAGGTCGTTGGTCTCCACGGCGAAGCCCACGAGCACTGGGAGCCTGCGCCCGGAGGCCGCCCGCGCGGCGCCGAGGTCGGCAAGGATGTCGGGGTTCTTCACCAGCCGGAGGGTGAGCTCTCCCGCGGTCTTCTTGATCTTTTCGGTCGCCTGTTCGGCTGGCCGGTAGTCGGCGACGGCCGCGGCCATCACCACCACGTCGTGCTCGGCCGCCCGAGGGACGATGGCCTCGTGCATCTCCAACGCGCTCCGCACGCGAACGACGTGCACGCCGGGCGGCGGCGGGAGGTTGACGGGACCTGCGACCACCGTGACGGTCGCCCCGCGCTGTCGGGCCCGCTCGGCGAGCGCGAAGCCCATGCGCCCCGACGAGCGGTTGCCGATGAAGCGAACCGGGTCGAGCGCCTCGTGCGTCCCGCCCGCGCTGATGAGCACCCGGAGGCCCGCGAGGTCGCTGCCCCGCGCGGTGTGCTCGGCGACGGCGCGGGCGATGAAATCGGCTTCGCTCATGCGCCCGATGCCCACCTCACCGCTCGCCAGGGGGCCGGTGTCGGGGCCGATCACGTGGACGCCGCGCGCTCGAAGCGTCGCGACGTTGGCCTGGGTCGCGGGGTGTTCCCACATGCGCGGGTGCATCGCCGGGGCGACGAACACGTCCCCCTTCGCCGCGAGGAGGCAGGTGGTGGCGAGGTCGTCGCCGAGGCCATGGGCCATGCGGGCGAGGAGATCGGCGGTGGCAGGGGCGACGACGACGAGGTCGGCCTTGCGCGTGAGCTCGATGTGGAGCTCGCCGGGGTAGGACGGGTCCCAGAGCTCGGTGCGCGCGGGCCGTCCGGTGATGCCCGCGAAGGTGACGCCGGTGATGAAGCGCTGCGCCGCGGGCGTGAGCACCGTCTCGACGGAGGCACCGAGGCGCAGCAGTTCGCGGGCGAGGAGGGCGGACTTGTACGCGGCGATGCCGCCGCCGACGATGAGGAGGGCCTCGCGACCCTGGAGGGGAGCGTCCATCCCGCGGGAGCATGGGGGCAGCCCCCGCCGAAAGGCCAGAGCGATTCGCGCACGAAGGGCTCAGGGGATGAGGGCTCCCAGCCGATGAAGCGAGGGATGACCCCGCCCGCTCGCGTGTGCCTGTCGCTCGCCCTCGCCCTCGTCCCCGCCCTCGCCCACGCCCAGGCCCGCGCGCCGGAGGCCGTCCAGCTCGTGGCGCCGACGGGGAGCGTGTCGCGGCGGCCCGTGCTTCGTGGCGTCGCGGCGCCGGGGCGGACGGTGCGCCTCTCGCTCGACGGGCGACCCCTCGGGGCGGTGCGGGCGGCGCGCGATGGTGCGTGGGTCTTCGTCCCGCCGTCGCACCTCCGGGACGGACGTCACGCCGTCGGCGCGTGGTCGGAGGGCAGCGATCCGCTCGGGACGGGGGCGGCGCGGCAGGAGCTCACCGTCGCTCGCTGCGAGGGCTCCGCGGCGTGCGGTGGGGCGACCCCCGTGTGCGAGCTCAACGTGGGGCGCTGCGTGGCGTGCGAGTCCGACAGCGAGTGCGTCGACCCGTCGCGCCCGCGGTGCTCGCGCGGCGGAGAGAGCGCGGGGATGTGCCTCGCCGAAGCGCCGCGGGTGACATCTCCGGAGGCGGGCTACGCGGTGGGCGGCGCGCAGCGGGTGGTGGCGGGCACCGCGCTCGCGCTCGCGACCGTGGCGGTGCTGGTGGATGATGTGGAGGTGGGGCGGACGAGCGCCGACGCGCAGGGCCGATGGCGCTTCGAACTGCCCGCGGTGGAGCGCGCGTGGCACCAGGTGAGCGCGGCCCACGTGGAGGATGGGGTCGTGGGGGTGCGCGGGGAGGGGAGGCGCTTCCTCGCCGTCGCCTGTGCGAGCGACGAGGACTGCGGGGGCGGCGGGCGGTGCGAGGTGCCGGCGTTCGTGTGCGGGGGGCGGTAGCGCGCGCTCAGCGCTCGGGCGGGGGGCCGCCTTGCATCTCGCGGCGGCGCTTGGGCTTGTACGACACGCGCACCGGCACCGCCTCGAAGTGGAAGCGCTCGCGGAGCTGGTTCTGGATGTAGCGCTGGTAGCTCATGGCCACCGACTCGGGGAAGTTGGTCACGGCGGCGAAGCGCGGCGGGTGCGTCCCGATCTGCGAGATGTAGTAGATCCGAATCGCCTTGCCGTTCTGCGTGGGCGGCGGGTGCTTGTCGATGATCTCCTCGAAGAAGCGGTTGACCTCCGCGGTGCCGATGCGCTTGCCGTGGGCCTCCCACGCGCGGTCGACCATGGAGAGCAGCGAGGTGGTGCCCCGCCCGGCCTTCGCCGAGAGCTTCACCACCGGGATCCACGGGGCGAACTTCAGCATGTCGTGCGCAGCAGCCACCGCCTTGCGCTCGGTGGTCGCGTCGACCCGATCGATCTTGTTGAGGCCCACCATCACCGCGCGGCCGCGCTCGGTGGCGAGGTTGACGAGGCGGAGGTCTTGATCGGCGAGGCCCTCGGTGATGTCGACGAGCACCACCACCACGTCGCAGCGCTCCATCGCGCGGATGGCCTGCGTCACGCTCACCATCTCGACGGGCGCGCTCACCGAGCGCTTGCGCCGCACGCCCGCCGTGTCGACGAAGACGTACTGCTTGTCGCCGCGGGTCACCATGGTGTCGATGGCGTCGCGCGTCGTGCCCGGCACCTCCGTCACCACCAGCCGCTCGGCGCCGATGAGCTTGTTGATGAGCGAGCTCTTGCCCGCGTTGGGGCGGCCCACCACCGCGACGCGCGCCACGCCCTCGGAGAGGACGACGTCCTCCAGGCTCGGCGGCGGCAGCGCGGCCTCCAGCGCGGCCTCCAGGTCGATGATCGAGCGGCCGTGGAGGGCGCTGAGCGCGATCACCTGCTGGGCGCCGTGGGTGTAGAGCTCGGTGGCCCCCATCGCCTTGTTGGTGCTGTCGGCCTTGTTGGCGATGTAGATCACGGGCCGCCCCGCGCGGCGCAGGAGCTTGAGCGCCTCGTGGTCGGCCTCGGTGAGGGGCGCTGTGCCGTCGGTGACGAAGAGCACCACGTCGGCCTCGGCGACGGCGAGCTTCACCTGGTTGCGGACGCCCGCGAGGACGGGGTCGGCGGCGTCGTGGTCGAAGCCGCCGGTGTCGACGAGGACGTAGTGACGTCCGCGCACCTCGGCGTCGGCGTAGTGGCGGTCGCGGGTGACGCCGGGCTCGTCTTCGACGATGGCGAGGTGCTTGCCCACGAGGCGGTTGAAGAGGGTGCTCTTGCCGACGTTGGGGCGTCCGACGATGGCGACGAGGGCGCGCGAGCCGCGGGCGACGCGGGTCTCGGCGGGGGTGGCGAGGAAGTCTTCAGGGGTCACGGCGATCTCCGTCCGGGGCGCTTCGGGGTGCTGTATCCGAGGCGGGCGAGGGCGTCCTGGGAGCGCGTCCAGTCCGGCGTCACCTTCACCCAGAGCTCGAGGAAGACCTTCTTCCCCAAGAGCTTCTCCACCGCGACGCGGGCCCGCGAGCCCACCGCGCGGATGCGCTCACCGCCAGCGCCGATCAGAATCTTCTTCTGCCCCGCGCGCTCCACGTGGATCGACGCGGTGATGTGAGGGATGGGCGCCGACTCGTCGAAGCGCTCGATCTCCACCGCCGTCACGTAGGGGATCTCCTCGCCCGTCTCCTCGATCACGGCCTCGCGCACGCGCTCGGCGACGAAGAAGCGCTCGGAGCGGTCGGTGAGGGTGTCGTGGGGGTAGAGCGCCGGGCCTTCGGGCATGCGGGCCACGAGCTCGGCGATGAGCCGGTCGAGGCCGTCGCCCTTGCTGGCAGACAGCGGGATGATGGCGGCGAACTCGCGCGCCTTGCCGTACGCCTCGAGCGCCGGGAGCATGGCCTCCTTGGCGCGGAGGCGGTCGATCTTGTTGAGCACGAGGATCACGGGGGTGCTCACGCCCGCGAGCACTTCGAGCACCTTCGCGTCGTGGCCGGGGCCGGCGGCGAGGTCGGTGGCGTCGGCGACCATCACCACGGCGTCGGCGTCTTCGGCGGCGCTGCGGGCCTCGTCGTTCATGTACTCGCCGAGGCGGCGGTGGGGTTTGTGGAGGCCGGGGGTGTCAACGATCACGAGCTGGGCGTCGGAGCCGCCGGGGCGGGTGACGACGGCCAGGACGCGGTCGCGAGTGGTCTCGGGCTTGGCGGTGACGATCGACAGGCTCTCGCCCACGAGGGCGTTGAGCAGCGTGCTCTTACCGACGTTGGGACGGCCGACGAGGGCGACGACGCCGGCGCGTCGCACCGGGTCGGAAGTGGGAAGCGATGGTTCGGGGGGCTCCATGAAGGGGCGCGGAGGATACACTCCCGGCCGTCGTGCGACCATGGAAGCCTTCGATCGCCCTGTGCTTCACCCTCGCGGGCGCGTTCGCGGGCGCGCAGGGGGCGGGTGCGGACACCTGCGGACCCGCGGGATCGGCGGGGGTGACGGCCCCGTTGGCGACGGCCTCGACCGTGACGGTGTACGTGCCCGCGGGGGAGTTTGTGATGGGGGCGGACGAGCGCGGCGTGCAGCGCGCCGTGTACCTCTGCCGACGCGAACGAACCCAACTCGCCCGCGTGCTCGGCGACGCGCCGGGCGAAGGGCTCTTCGAACTCCGCGCGCGGGTGCTCGCCCAGCTCTGCGGCGACGCGGCGCTGGAGGTTCCGCTCTGCGACCCGCGGCAGTTTGAGCGGGAGACGGCGGCCCACGCGGTGTGGCTCGCGCCGTATCGCATCGACCGCACGGAGGTGACCGTCGCCGCCTACGACCGCTGCGTGCGGGCCGGGCGGTGTCGGGCGGCCTTGTTCGCGCCGGGGAGCCATTGGTTCGGGGAGGCGACGCATCCGGTGGTGGGGGTGTCCTGGGACGACGCCGCGGGCTACTGCCGCTGGGTGGGCGGGCGTCTCCCCACCGAGGCCGAGTGGGAGCGGGCCGCGCGCGGGACCGACGAGCGCACCTTCCCCTGGGGCTGGCAGTGGGACGAAGGCCGCGCCAACCACGGCGCGCTGCGGGCCGAGTGCCGGGACGACGACGACGGTCACCCGTACACCGCCCCGGTGGGGAGCTACCCCGCGGGGGCCTCGCCGGTGGGGGCTCTCGACATGGCGGGCAACGTGATGGAGTGGGTGGCCGACACGATGACCGCGGAGCCGTATCCCTCCGAGCGCGCCGTCGCGCCGCGCGTCGACGCGCCCTCCGCGCAGCACGTCGCGCGCGGCGGGGCCTGGAACCACGCGGGCTTCGCGCTCCGCACCACGTGGCGAACGGGCGTGCCCGCCGGGGCGAGGGAGCGCAACCTGGGGTTTCGCTGCGCCCGCGATGCGTGGTAGAGCCGCTCCCCGACCTGCCAGGCCACGGAATCCCATAGGTACCCTGTGATGCGCATCCTCTTCTCGTTCGTCGTCGCCGCGTTGCTCGCCTGCTCCCAACAGTCTGCGGGGCGCCGCTGCGAGCAGGATCAGGACTGCAACACCGCCAACAGCGAGGTGTGCCGCTCCGAGCTGTCGCCCGCGACCGCCTGTGAGGGCCGCCGCGACCCCGACTCCGGCGTCCCGCAAGCCTGCGTGTGCTGCCCGCAAGACCGCGCCGCTGCCGACCAGATCGCTGCCTGCCGCCTGTCGCGCGTCGTCGACGACGCCGCCGTCACCGACCGCTGACGCTCACCGCTTCCAAGGCCCACGCCGGCGCCCCGTCGTGATCGCGGAGGGCACCGAGGTCGTCGATCGTGTCGATGTCCGTCTCGACCGGGAGCTCCGCGAGGCGAGCGCCCGCGTCGCGTAGTCGTTGGCGCGTGACGTCCGCGACGACCGCAGTGCTCCAGGGGACGTCGTGGAAGACCGGGAGCGGGCGCGCGAGGGCGAGGAGGTAGTAACCGCCGTCACGGGCCGGGCCGAGCGCCGCGTCGTGGTGATCGAGCGCGTGGAGGGCCTCGCGAACCCGCGCGTCGGTGACCCCGAGGCAATCGGTTCCCACCAGCACGACGGCGTGGTAGCCGGCCGCGAAGGCGTCGTGGGCGGCGCGGGCGAGGCGCTCGCCGAGGTCGCCGTCCCCCTGCGGAACATAGTCGTCCGCACCAGCGACCCACGCCCGCACGGCGTCGCAGCCCTCGGCGGGCGTCACCCGCACGGCGACATCGTACGGTCGCGAACCATCGGCGACGAGCGAGGCCACCACGCGCCCGCCGAGCCAGCGGTAGAGCGCGCAGGCCCGCGCGTCGCCAACGTCCCGGGCGAGGCGGGTCTTGACGCGCCCCAGCTCCGGCGCCCGCGCGAACACCACCACCAGCGCGCGACGCATCACCGCACCGTCGCGAGGAGGCCCTTGAGGTGCGGCTCGAGGCCCGGCGCCGGCGGGAAGTCCACCGGGGGCGCGAGGTCGCGGAGCTTCACCACCTCCGTCCCGCCGTCGCGAGCGGCTTCGTAGAGCCAGCGACGGAGCTTCAGGCGCGCGATCCCCTTGTGGTTGGTGAAGGCCATGAGCGTGCCGCCGGGGGCGAGCACCTGGAAGACGCGCGCGGCGAGGTCGCGGTAGTCCGACTCGGCGGAGAAGCGGACGCCCCGCGCGGTGGCGTAGCTCGGCGGGTCGAGGACGATGAGGTCGAAGCGGTCTTTGCGGGCGCGGGCGCCTTCGAGCCAGCCGAAGACGTCGGCGACGACCAGCACGTGGGCGGGCGTCGCGAGGCCGTTGTGCGCGAGGTTGGCGCGGCCTCGCTCGATGGCGGCGTTCGAGACGTCGACGCTGACGGTGCGCGCGGCGCCGCCCGCCGCGGCGGCGACGGTGAAGGGGCAGGTGTACGCGAAGAGGTTGAGCACCGTGCGGCCCAGGGCGAGCTCGCGGAGACGGCGGCGGTTCTCGCGCTGGTCGAGGAAGATGCCCGTGGAGAGGCCGTCGCCGAGGCGCACGAGGTAGCGCACGCCACCCTCACTCACCTCGAACTCCTCGGGCGCGTCCTCGCCGCGGAGCGCGTGGGCGGGGGCGACGTCCTCCCGGCGCGGATCGACCACCGTGCTCGCGTGCTTCGGGCGGAGCTTGGCGTAGACGCCCTTCACCCCCAGCGAGGCGACCGCGTCGAGGACGGCGGGGTCGGCCGTGGGACCCCGGAAGTTGACCACCGCGTAGCCGTCGTAGAGGTCGACCGGCGCGTCGACGCCGTCGCCGTCGTGGGCGAGCCGAAACGCGTTGGTGGTGACATCGTCGGCGAGCGCGAGGCGGCGGTCGGCGGCGGCGCGGAGGCGGTCGGTGAGGGG
>JBILLV010000581.1:0-3711 GCA_044375895.1 Polyangiales bacterium
GGTTGATCCCGTCGGCCAGGGACGTGACGGCCATGTCGGCGTAGCCGCCTCCCCCTTCGCCCAGCTTCGCGGCGTTGAGGAGCTGGCGCACGAGCATCGATTCGAACTCCTTCGCCACGCGCTGCAGGTCGCTGGGGGGCGCGGCGGGGGCCGTGGGGGCATGGAGGGGAGCGCCAGCGGGGCGGATGGGGAGGGTCATTGAATCACCAGTTCGGCTTCGAGGGCGCCGGCGCCGCGCAGGGCCTCGAGGACGCTGGCGAGCTCGCGGGGCGAGAGCCCGAGGCGCCCGAGGGTCGCGGCCACGTCGGCCAGGGTGGGCGCCGCGGCCAGGTACGCGACGCTGCGCGTCGTCTCCGTCGCCGTGATCTCCGTGCGCGGCACGACGGCGGTCGCGCCCTGGCTCAACGCTCCAGGCTGAGAGGCTTCGGGGGCCTCGCGGATCACGATCGTCAGGTTGCCGTGCACGACGGCCACCGGGGCGAGCCGCACGTCACCGCCGGCCACGATGGTGCCGGTCCGCTCGTTGATTACGACGCGCGCGCGGCGCAGGGGGATCACGTCGAGGTCTTCGAGGGACGCGATGAAGTCCACCAGCTGGCTGCCCTCCGGCACCCGCACGGCGACGGCGCCCCCGTCGACCGCGGAGGCAGTGCTCTCGCCGAAGCGCTGGTTGATGGCCGCGACGACGCGCGAGGCCACGGTGAAGCCCGGGGTGCGCAGGTCGAGCCGGAGCGACCCGTTGTTGACCAGCGCGGCCTGCACCTCGCGCTCCACCAGCGCCCCCTCCGCGATGCGACCGACGGTGGTCGACCCGCTGCGCACGCTCGTCCCGCTGCCCCCCTGGGCCTGGAAGCCGCCCACCGTGATGGGCCCCTGCGCGGTGGCGTACGCGTGCTGGTCGGCGCCCCGCAGGATGGTCTGGAGCAGCACGCCCCCCATGAGGGAGCGGGCGTTGCCGATGGACGACACGGTCACGTCGAGGTGGGCACCCTGGCGCGCGAAGGGGGGGAGCGTCGCGGTCACCACCACCGCGGCCACGTTGCGCAGGCGGAGCTGCCCGGGCTCGACCTGGATGCCCAGGCGCCGCAGGAGCGCCTGGATCGACTGCGCCGTGAAGGGGACCGAGGCGTCGTCGCCGGTCCCGTTGAGGCCCGTCACCAGGCCGTACCCGAGGAGCTGGTTGCTGCGGGCGCCGGCCACCTCGGCGAGGTCGCGCAGGTGCTCAGCACGCGTGGGCGCGGGGCGCGCGAGGAGGGTCAGCAGGAGCAGGGCGGCGGACAGGGCGTAGGGCGGGCGCAAGGGGTTGTCGCGTCTCTCAGAAGGGGTTGATCACGTCGAGCAGGCGCAGGAGCCAGCCCCGGCGGTTGGAGTCGGCCACGTCGCCCTCGCCGCTGAACTCGACCTGCGCGTCGGCGATGCGCGAGGAGGCCACGGAGTTGTCCTGCCCGATGTCGGCGCGCCGGACGAGGCCCGAGACGTACAGGTGGTACTGCTCGTTGTTGACCCGCACGAGCTTGGTCCCCTCCAGGAAGAGGTCGCCGTTGGGCATCTCGCGCGCGACCCGCACCGCGATGCTGCCCGACAGCTCGCCGTTGCGCGCGGTGTTGCCGACCCCGGTGAAATTCGACCGGCTCGCCACCTCCAGGAGCCGCGTGGGGTCGAGCTCGGGGTAGGCGGTGCGGAGCGCGGGGACGAGGCCGAGGACGTTCGCCACGCCGAGGTTGGCGCTCGACTCGCGGCGCAGGTCGGTGGTGGCGCCGCCGCGCGCGTCGGCCCGCTCGTCGATGCGCACCACGACGAGGTCGCCCACGCGCGTGGCGCGGGTGTCCTCCAGGAAGCCCGCGGACGCCTCGCTGAAGAGCGACCCGTTGCCCGGGCGGGCCTCGGGGTCGCGCTGCGCGTAGGCCCCCGCGGTGTAGTCGCGATGCCGCGGGGTGTGCGTGGCCAGGGTCGGCCGCGTGCACGCGGTGAGGAGCGCGAGGGGGAGCGCGCAGAGGCGCGCGGCGCGGGTCACGGCTCCTCCAAAGCGACCGCCAGGTCGCGCGCGACGAGGCGCGCGCGGATCACGCGGCCGGCGGGGCGGAGCACCACGGGGAGCGTGTCGCCCACGTCGGCGTCGGCGCCGGCGCTCGCGCTCGCGCGGACCTCGACGAGCCCGCGGCGCACCGCCAGGGTCACGGCGGCGCCGCGCGCGAGGTCGGGCGTCGCGGCCCCGGCCGGGAGCGTGAGCTCAATCGGGACCGGGACGCGCGCGAGGGTGTCACCGTCGAGGAGGAAGCTCACGTAGGCCGTGGTGGCGAAGGGGCCCGCGCGGCGCGGGGCCCGGGGGAGCTCGGCGGCGACGGCGCTCCAGCCGGCAGGGACCTCCAGCGCGCGCGGGGGGCGCACGGCGGCGAGCGCGGCGCCGCGCGGCAGGCGCTCGGGGGGGAGGGCGTCGCGCACCAGCCGCTCGACCTCGGCGGCCGTGAGCGTGCGCGTCCGCCGCGACACGCGGACGGACTCGGGGATGCGCGCGGGCTCGGTGGCCTGGCGCTCGCGCAGAGCGCGCAGGATGGCCTCCCGCTCGATGAGCCGTGTCCCGCCCGCGGCGGGGGCGGGGCCGAGGTCGACCGCGGCGGCGTCGGGCGGGGCGTCTGGGAGGACGTCGCCGACGCGCACGCGCGGCCCTGTGACCGACACGCGCGTGGGCGGCGAGGCGGCGGCGGGGCGCGCGGTCGCGAGGAGGAGGAGGAGGGCGATGGGGCGCGCGCGCACGGCCGTCACCGCATCTGCGTGGCGTTGCGGAGCATCTCGTCGGCGGCCGAGACGACCTTGGAGTTCACCTCGTAGGCGCGCTGCGCGCGGATGAGCCCGATCATCTCCTGCACCACCTCGACGTTCGAACTCTCCACGGAGCCCTGGAGGATGGTGCCGCGGCCGTCGCGACCGGGGGCGCCGCTCGAGGGCTCGCCGCTGGCGCCGGTGGCCGTGAAGAGGTTGTGCCCGACAGCCTGGAGCCCGTCGGGGTTGGGGAAGGTCACGAGGTTGAGCTGCCCGACGGGCGTGGGGGTGTGCTGGCCGGGCTGGGTGACGCTGAGGGTCCCGTCGGGGGCGATGGCGATGTTGGTGGCGTCGGACGGGACGGTGATCGCGGGCTCGATCGTGAGGCCGTCGGAGGTGACGAGCTGGCCCTGCGCGTCGAGCCGGAGCGTCCCCGCGCGGGTGTACGCGACCTCGCCGTTGGGCCGGTTGACCGCGAGGAAGCCCGTCCCCTCGATGGCGACGTCGAGGGGGTTGCCCGTCTGCTGGATGGACCCCTGCGAGAAGAAGCGCGAGGTGGCCACCACCCGCGAGCCTGACCCCACCTGCACGCCCGCCGGGGCGCCGCCGCCGGGGCCCGCGCCGGCGGGGCGGAGGTTCTGGTAGAGGAGGTCTTCGAACTGCGCCTCCTGGCGCTTGTAGCCGACCGTGTTGGCGTTCGCGAGGTTGTTGGCGATGGTGTCGAGGCTGGTCTCTTGGGCGACCATGCCCGTCGCGGCGACGTGGAGGGAGCGGAACATGTCGGGGACCCTCTGCGAGAGGAGTGCCACCAGGGCCGCGCCGCGCCGCGCGTCACGCCGCCGTGGCAGCGACCGTCAACGCGTTGGCGGTTCGTCAGTGCGGTGACGGGTGCTCGCCGTGAGCGGGCGCGGCGGGCGCTTCGTGGGCGGGCGCTTCGTGGGCGGGCGCTTC
>JBILLV010000027.1:0-49634 GCA_044375895.1 Polyangiales bacterium
GCTCTGCGTCGGCGTCGAGCTGGAGGTCGCGCGCGCCCTCGGGGCTTCGGTCGCCACCCGCGACCGCGCCGTCGCCGCCCGCGAGCTCGCCGAGGGCGACCACCCCGACCTGGTCGCGCCGCGCGTCCTCGCGCTCCTCGACGCCGTCCAGCGCGAGGGTCGACAGGACGTCCCCCCGGCCCTCCGTCGCCTCGCCGCGCACGGGGCGCCGACCGTCGCCACGGGGCTCCGCGGCGCCGCGCTCACCGCCCTCCGCGCGCAGGGCCGGGTCGCCGACGTGCGGGCCCTCGTCGCGCAAGAGCCCACGTCGCCCGGGTCGATCCTCGCCGCCTCGGAGATGGTCGCCTCGCTGGAGCGGGCCGAGGAGCACCTCGACGCGCTCCGCAAGCGGATGCCCCTCTCGCACACGGCGTCGCGCCTGTCGTTCGAACGGGCCGCCGCGCACCACGCGTCGGTCGCGCGCTCTGACGAAGAGGCGCTCACGCACGCGGAGGCCGTGCTCGCCGCGGAACCCGGCGACCTCACGGCGCTCGACGTGCAGCGCTGCGCGGGGCGCCGGCTCAAGCGCTGGGCCGTGGTGGCCTCGGCCTGCGCGGCCCTGGCCGATCGCTCCCACGCGCCGAAGCGGGCGGCGGCCTTCTGGGAGGAGGCCGGCCTCGTCGCCGCCGACGCGCTGCAGGACGACGCCCGCGCCGAGACGTGGCTCCGCGCCGCCCTCGCGGCCTCGGGCGACCGCCTGGTGGCCTACCAGAAGCTCCGCGCGATCCTCCAGCAGCGGGGCGACTCCGCGG
The DNA here is from genome assembly GCA_044375895.1 of Polyangiales bacterium. GTDB lineage: Bacteria > Myxococcota_A > Polyangia > Polyangiales > CAISKJ01. The sequence goes on from JBILLV010000027.1 coordinate 792, forward strand.
GGCTGGAGGCTTTGGTGACCCAGCGCCTCGCCGTGGTCACCGAAGACCACGAGCGGGCCGAGCTGTTCTGGGAGCAGGCGCGGCTCCGTCGGGCCCTCGGGCTGCGAGAGGGAGCGCTGGAGTCGGCCACCAAGGTCGTCGCCCTCGAGCCCGAACACGTCGCCGCCCGCGCGCTGGCAGCGGAGATCCACGCCGCGTCGGGTCGCCTCGAGGAGACCGCCGAGGCCCTCGCCGCGCTCGCCGCGTGTCGAGAGGCGCCGCGCAGCCAGCGGCTCGTCGCGCGCCTCGGGGCCATCGACCTGTTCGACCTGCGCCTGGAGCGCCCCGAGCGGGCCGTCGAGCAGATCGACGCGCTGCTCGCCGAGGGGGAGGCCGACGACGCGCTGCTCGAGCGCGGCGTGGCCCTCGCGGCGCAGTCCAAGCTCTGGGACGCCGCCCTCCGCTTCGCCCGCCGCGCCGCCGAACGGACCGAGCGCGGCCCCGCCCACGCGGCCGCCCTCATGCGGGTGGTGGAGATCGTCCGCGACGCGATGGGCGACCGCCCTGGCGCCCTCGCCGAGGCGCGCAAGGCCCACGAGGCCTACCCCGTCGACCTCACCGCCCTGCGCGCCCTCCACGACCTCTCGCCCGCGGCCGACCGGCCCCGGGACGCGCGGCGCACCCTCGACGCGATCCGCGAGGCGGTGCGCGCGGAGGGGGTGTCGATCGAGCGCGTCGTCGGGCTCACCGAGGCCGCTCGCCTGGGGGGCGACGGGGTGCTCGAGCGCCTCTCGCGTCGCCTCGGCGCGGTGCTCGGCGCCGACGCTGCGCCGATGTTGTTGGCCCCGTCGCGCGGCTCGCTGCGCGACCCGGCGCTCGTGCTGCGGTACCGGCACCCGGACGACAACGGGCGCGCGGTGGCGCTGCTCGAAGCGGTGCTCCCCGACCTCGCGGAGCTCTCCGGCGCGACCACGGACGCGCTGCGCGTCGGGTGGACGGAGAAGGTCCGCGGGGCCCATCCCACACGCGCCGCGCTCGGGGCGCTCCTGCGCGCCGTCGGGTGCGACGACTTCGAACTGTACATGGGCGGCGCCGAGGCCGGACGCATCGCCGCGGTCGCGGGGGACCCCGTGACGGTGGTGGTGGGGGCGGGCGTCTCGACGCCCCTCGACGCCACGGCGCGCTTCGAACTCGTGCGGCGCCTGCTGCTGGCGCTGCGCGGGGCCGCGGCGCTCGCGCACGACACCCCGACGGCGGTGGCCGAGCGCTGCCTCGCGGCCCTCGCCTGCGCCGAGCTCCCGGTGGCGACGCCGGCCTCGCGCTACGAGGCCCACGTCAAGGCGGTCGGCAAGGCGATGAGCCGCAAGACGCGCAAGTCCATCGCGGAGAGCGGCCGCTCGCTCGCGGCGGACCCCAACGCCTGGGACGAGCTCCTCCACGCCGCGCGGGCGATGCTCTCGACGGCGCGGCGCGGGGCCCTCGCGGTGTCGGGCGACGTCGCCGCCGCTGCGCGCGACCTCTCGACGGCGCAGGGCCAGCGGGAGCGGTCACCCAAGGAGTCGCTCATGGCCGACGCCGCGGGGCGTGAGCTCGCCCTCTACGCGGTGAGTGACGCCCTCGCGCAGGTTGTCCGCGACCTCGGCACCGACCCTCAATGAGACGCACCGACGGATGAGACGCACGTGACGGAGCCGAAGAAGCCTGAGCAGGACAACGAGGTGGTGGAGGAGATCGTGGAGGTCGTCGTCGAGGACGCCTCCGCCCCGCCGCCGCCCGTGGTCGACGCCGAAGCCCCCGCGCCGACGCCCCCGACCCCGCCGACGCCCCCACCCGCGCCCCGCCTGAGCGTCCCGCGGGCCCCCGTGCGCGGCGACGACGCTTCGAAGCCGCCGCGGCCGCCTCCCTTCAAGCCGCTCACCTCGTCGAGCGTCGTGCCGAGCGCGGCGCGCGTTCCCCCGCGGCCTCCGCCCGTGGTGGTGAAGGTCCCGTCGCTCGCGCCGCCGATCAAGATGCCGTCGATCCCGGCGCCCGCGGTCAAGGCCCCGTCGCTCCCCCCTGCGCTGCCTTCCGATCCCCCCCAGGTGGAGCTGTCGCTCGACTTCGATGAAGAGACGCTCGACGCGCTGAAGCCCGGCCGCGTGGCCCCCTTCAACCTCAACGAGAGCGACCTCCCTGACGGCCTCGACGACCTCGAGGACGGCCGCGTGGCCTCGGCGCCGCCCGAACCCACGGCCCCCGTGGTGGCGCGCCCCTCGACGCCGAAGCCCGCCCCCATCGACGAGGGCGGCGACATGTCGAGCCTCGACCTCGACGCGGTGTTCCGCTCGCTGGAGCTCGACGAGCAGAGGGACGACTTCATGCGGCGCGCTTCGCAGGCGCCGCTGCTCGAATCGCTCCCCGATCTCGCGCTCCCTGGCGCCTCCATGGTCGCGCCGGGCACCGTGCCGATGCGCCCCGTCGCCACGCGCTCTTCGTCTCCGGAAGACCTCGAAGCGCGGCTCTCCACGCCCGACCCCCACTCCGTGGTCCCCGCGCTGCTCGACTCGCTCCAGCCGCGCGAGGTGGACGCGCGCCCGTCGCTGACCCGCGACGTCGCCCAGGACGAATTCGAAGCGCGCCTCGACGCGCCGGCCGTCGCCTTCAGCGACCCGCCGAGCTTCAAGCCCCTGAGCCTGGAGCTCGACAGCGACGCGGCCATCATCGATTTCGACCCCGCGCCGGCCCCTCCTTCCACCCCGCCGCCGGGCTCCGACGCCCCCGTCGCGCTCGCCGCGGTCGACCTCGCCGCGGACTCCTCCGCGGAAGACGCGCTCGCCGCCCCTTGGACGCCTCCCCCCGTCCCCTCGCCCGAGAGCATCGGCGCCCCCGCCATCACCGTCGACGACGAAGACGGCGACGCGGAGGTGAGCCTCGAAGGCGGCAGCGGGGACAGCGATGACGAGGCCGAGTTCGTGCTCGAAGGCGGCGAGGAGATCGAGGTCGACGCGAGCCCCGCCGACCGCGGCGCCCTCCTCGCGGCCTCGGTGACCAGCCGCCGCAAGGACGACGCCGACCACGATCGACTCTTCGCCACCGACGCTCGCACCGAGGCCCTCGCCCGCGCCGCGATGCTCGTCGACGAAGCCGACCACGCCGGCAGCCCCGACCTCGCGGCGGAGATGCTCACCCTCGCCGCGGACATCCACGAAGGCGTCATCGGCGACCGCGACCGCGCGAAGGAGCTCGCCACCCTCGCCCACGCCCTCGCCCCGTCGCTCCTCGCCCCCATCCGCGCGCTCCGTCGCATGGAGCTCGCCGCGGGCGACGCCGCCGCCGCGCTCGCCCTCTGCGACGAAGAGCTCGCCCTCCCGCTCGAAGACGTCGAGCGCGCCGAGCTCCGCCTCCTCGCGGCCGAGCTCGCGGCGGTCACCGGCGGCGACGCCGCGGCCCGCTGGGAGCTCGCCGCCGAGGTCGGTGGCCTGCCCGGCGCCCTCGCGAAGATCTTCGCCGCGGGCTTCTCGCGCGACCGCGGCACCATGGGCGACGCGCTCGGCGGCCTCGCCGCGGAGACGGGCGGCGTGCTGGCCGCCAGCGTCGACGTCGCCCGCGCTCGCCTCGTGGAAGCCTCGGCCGATCAGGTGGCCCTCGCGGCCATCCGCGACGCTGTCCGGCGCGACCCGTCGGACACCGGCGCGTGGCTCGCGATGGCGCGCATCGGCCTCGCCCGCTCCAACGCCGCGCTCTTCCGCGAGGCGCTCGCGGGCCTCGGCCGCGCGGTGGAGGGCGGCGCGGGCGCTCGCGCCGCCGACGCCACCCGCCGCTCGCTCGACGCGATCCTCGGCGACCCGGTGACGCCCGTCGCCGTCGACGACGCGGGCGTCGAGGGGTGGCTGGTGGCCCACGCGCTCCGCGACGCCCACGGCGACCCGTCGCCGCAGGTGGAGCGGAGCCTCGCGCTCGCCGAGGGAGACGCGCGCGAATCGTGGCTCCAGTGGCGCGCGGAGGCGCCGCAGGGCCAGGCCGCGCGCCTCGCGGCCCTGCAGAAGGCCGTCACACAGCGCTCCGACACGTCCATCGCCACGGCGGGGGCCGCGCTCCTCGGGGGCGCCACGGCGGGCCTGGTGGAAGCCGGGCTCCGCGCCCGTGGGGCCTCCGTCGACGCCATCGAGGCCGACCTGTCGGGCATCGGCGGCGGTGCGTCGGGCTCGACCCTGCGCGCCGCCCTCGTCGCCGCCACGACCGGGATCGACGCCGCCGAGGCCGTCGGCGCGTCGGCGGGCGAAGGCACCTGGCACATGATCGCCCGCGTCCACGCGCAGGCCCGCGCCGGGCAGCGCGAGGAGGCCCGCGGGGCCTTCGAAGCGCTCGCGGCGGATGACGGACCGCCGGGCGTCATCGCCTGGTCGCTCCGCGCCGCGTGGCTCCTCGGCGGCGATGTCACGGCGATCACCAGCGCCCTCCGCGCCGAAGCGTCGCGCGCCAAGGACCCGCGCCGCGCCGCCGGGCAGCGCCTGCTGGCCTCGTGCCTCGCGGCCAGCGGCGGCGTCCCCGATGGGGGTGGCGACGCGCTCCGCGCCGCCGAGTCGCTCCCGGGCGACCTCGCCGTCGCGGAGATCGCGGCGCTCCACGCGCTCCGCGGCGACGCGATCCCCGCCGCCGGCGCCGACCTGCTCGACGCGGCCGCCGCGGGGGATGGCGCCGCCCAGCGGATGGCCGCGGTGCGGGCGGCCCTGCGACGCGCGGCGGTCGACAGCGACGCCGCCGCCGAGAGCGTGTGGCGGTGCTGGCAGCGCAACCCCGCCGACGCCTCGCTCGGCACGCTCGTGCTCCGTACGCCGTCGCGCGCTCAGGAGCGGACTGCCGCCGCGGCGCGCGCCCTCGCCGACGCGGCGTGGACGGCGGGACGCGATCGGGCCGACGCGGTGGTGGGGGTGACGTCCTTCCTCGCCCTCGCGCTCGAACAAGGGAAGCGCTTCTCCGAGGCCGCGCAGGCGCTCGCCCGCGCCCGCTCGGTGGCCCTCGCCGACACCGCCCTCGAGTCCGCCGAGGAGCGCCTGTGGCTCCGCGCGGGGATGTTCGCCGAAGCCGCCGAGCGCGCCTTCGACCGGCTCAACGCCAGCGCTGACAACGAGCAGCGCCTGAGCGCCTACGAGCGCCTCGCGGAGATCGAGCGCGCGTACCGCAACCAGACCGCGTCGGCCGTCCTGTCGCTCCAGGAGATCCTCTCGATCGCGCCGGGCCACCTGCCCTCGCTCCACGTGCTGCTGCGCTTCTTCAGCGAGCAGGGTCGGCACAGCGAGATGGCCGACGTCTGCCGCCGCTTCGTCGAGCACCTCGACGACCCGCGCGACGCCGTCGCCTTCGCCCACCTCGGCGCGCGCCTCGCGGTCACGCTGGCCGACGGCGACCCCTTCGCGGGCCTCTCGTTTCACCAGGCGGTGCGGGCGCGGGCGCCGGGCGACACGCGGCTGCTCGGCGCGCTCGACGCGGGCGCTCGCCGCGCCGGCGACCACCAGCGCTTCGCCGAGGTGCAGCTCGGGCTCGCCGAGTCCACCAGCGACCCGGCCGCTCGCTCCGTCCACCTCAGCCGCGCGGCCGACGCCTTCGACGCCCTCGGCGACCGCGGTCGCGCCGTCGACTGCTACGCCCGCGCGGTCGAGGCCTGGCCGTCCAACCTCGCCGCCCGCGTGGCCCTCGCGGGGGTCACCGACCCCATCGGCGACGGGCGCGCCACCGCGGACGCCTGGGAGGCCGTCGGCGCCGCGGCCCTCACCCCCGCGGTGTCTGTCCGCGCGTGGATCAACGCCGCCACCCTCTGGCGCGACAAGCTCGGCGAGCGCACCCGCTGCCTCGCGGCCCTCAAGCGCGGGCTCGAGCGCGACCCCTCCCACCGCGAGGCCTTCGCCGCCGCGCTGGCCATCGTGCGCGACGCGGGCGACACCGCCGGCGAGCTCGAGCTGCTGGAGCGCTACGCCCACGACGAGACCTCGGGCAGCCCCGACGACGCGGTGTCCATGCACGCGCGCGCCGCGGAGATCGCCGAGTCGCAGGGCGACGTGACCCGCGCCATCGCCCAGTGGCGCTCGGTCGTCTCCCTCGAACCCGAGAACCCCCGCGGGCTCCGCGCGCTCGCTCGCACCGCGCGCTCCGCCGAGGAGTGGACGGTCGCCGCCGACGCCATGATCCGCCTCGCCAAGGTGTCGCCCGACGACGCCGAGCGGATCGAGCTCTTCTTCGGCCTCGGCGAGATCTTCGACGCCCACATCCCCGATCCTCGCCGCGCGGAGGCCGCGTGGCGCCGCGTGCTGGCCCTCTCGCCGCGCGACGAGCGCACGCTCGTCCGCCTCTCCGACCTCTACCGCCGCACGGGCGACACGGCCCGCGAGGCCGACGCGATCCAGTCGCTCGCGACGGTGCTCACCCCCTCGCCCGAGCGCACCGAGCGCCTCTTGCGCCTCGCGGCGATCGCCGAGCTCCCCATCGGCGACCTCAAGCGCGCCCTCACGGCCCTGGAGGTCGCGCGCCGCGACAACCCGGCCGACCTGCGGGTGCTCCGCGCGTTCCGCAGCTTCCACGAGCGCAACAACAACCCCGCGGCGGCCGTCGCCCTCATCGACCGCGCCATCGCCGAGGTGCGCCGCGCCACCGACCAGGACCCGCGCGACACCGCCTCCATCGCGCGCCTCTCCGAGCTGCTGGAGCTGCGCGGCCAGGGCGACGCCAGCCGCATCGCCGCCGCGGTGGCGGTGGCCCTCGGCACCGACGACGACCGCGCGCGCTCCATCGCGGCCGACGGCGCGGTGTCGGGCCTCGGCGCCAGCGCCCTCACCCCCGAGGCCATCGCGCTCCTCGCGCCGCCCGCCGTCGACCTCCCGCTCCGCGAGCTCCTCGGGCGCGTGGCGGGCATCCTCGAACCCCTCGTCCCCTTCGACCCGCGCTCCCTCGGCGCGACCCCGCTCGGCGACGGCGTCCACCCGCTGCGCGACGAGATCTCCGCCTGGGCGCGCATGCTCGACCTCGGGTCCATCGAGATCCTCGTGGCGCCGGACGTGCCCGCCATCTGCATGCCCGTCAGCCGCGTGCGCCCGACGGTGGTGGTCTCGGCGCAGCGCGAGGCGACCTCCGCGGGCCGCTTCGCCTCGGCGCGCGCGGTGCTGCTCACGGCGCTCTCGCTCACCATCCCGGCGCGCCTCGCGACCAGCGAGCTCACGCTCGTGCTCGGGGCCCTGCTCCGGCAGTTTGACCCCATGTACAAGCCCGAAGGCGTCGACGGGCCGCGCCTCGTCGAGCTGTCGGCGAAGGTCACCCGGGCGATGCCGCGCGACCTGCACGCCGAGCTCGCCCCCCTCGCCCAGCGCATCCTCGCGAGCGGCATCAAAGACCCCGAGGCGATCCGCGCGGGCACCCACGAGATCGGCGACCGCGTGGCCCTCCTCGCCACCGGCGACGTCGCGGGCGGCATCGCGCTCCTCTCGGCCGGCACACGCCGCGCGTCGGAGTCCGTCGCCACCATCGACCGGCTCCTCCGCGTGGCCCTCAGCGAGCGCTTCATGGAGGCCCGCCGCGCCGCGGGGGCGGACCGTGGGGCGGCGCGGTAGCCTCCTCGCGAGCCTGTGCCTCCTCCGCCTCTGCGACCGCGTCCCGGCGCCCGCCGACGCGCAGCCGCAGGCGCCCGCGCACGCCCCGCTCCCCGCCGTGGCCTCCCCGCGGTACGTCGCGATGGCGGGCGGTGACGCGCGCCACACCGGCCGCACCGAGCGCCGCGGCCCCCGCGACGAGCCCCAGGTGCTCTGGCGCGTCCGCACACGCCGTCGGGTGTTCGCCTCCCCCGTGATCGACGCGCGCGGTCGGGCGGTGTTCGGCTCGCTCGACGGCGCCGTGCTGGCGGTCGACGGCGCGGGCGTGGTCCGCTGGGGCTACACCGCGCCCGATCGGGTGTTCAGCGCGCCAGCGGTGACGGGCGAGCTCACGGTGTTCGGTCACGACGGCGACCGCGTGGTGGCCGTCGACGAGCGCGGCCTCGAGCGCTGGTCGTTTCGAACGGGCGACGACGCCGACGCCCCGCCCACCGTGGGTCCCGACGGCACGGTCTACGTCGCGAGCGCGGAGGTCGCGGCCCTCGCCCCCGACGGACGCCCGCGCTGGACCACCCCCCTCCGCGCGCACGCCTTCGGCCCCGTCGCCCTCACCAGCGACCGCCGCGTCTACGCCACCGACCTCACGGGCGGGGTGACGATCCTCAACGCCGACGACGGCGCGGTGGTACGTCGCGTCGAGCTCCCCGCGCCCATCCACGGCGGCGCCCTCGTGCTCGACGACAACGCCTTCGTGGTGGGCGCCGACGACGGCCACGTCCGCTGCTACGCCCCCGACGGAACCGCCCGCTGGGACCACCCCACCCGCGGCGCCGCCTCGGGCCTCGGCGTCCGCGCGACGCCCGCCCTCACGCGCGACGGCGTGGTGGTGGTGGGCGCCGAAGACGGCGGCATCTACGGCCTCCGCGTCGCCGACGGGAGCGAGGCCTTCCGCGTGCAGACCGCCCTCCCCGTCCGCTCCTCCGCGCGCATCGACGCCGACGGCTGGATCTACATCGGCTCCGAAGACGACCAGCTCCGCGCGCTCGACGCGACGGGCGCGCTGCGGTGGTCGGTGAGCCTCGGCGCGGACATCGACGGCTCACCCGCGATCCTGCCCGACGGGACGCTCGTGGTGGGGGCCGACGACGGCGCCCTCTACGCGCTCGGCGCGCGCTGAGGGGTCACCTTGCCGCCGAAGCTCTCGATGAGAAAGTCGCGGAAGGCCACCACCTTGCGCGGGATGTGGCGCGCGCCCGCGTACACCAGATAGAGCGACCCGCCGGGGACCGACCACGCGGGCAGCACCCGCACGAGGCTGCTCTGCTGGAGGTCGGTGCTCGCATAGAAGGCCGGGAGCAGACCCACGCCCGCCCCCGCGCGCAGCATCCCCCGCACGAACGCGAGCTCGTTGCCGCCGGCGCGACCGGTGACCGTCACGTGACGCTCGGCGCCGTCGCTGGCGAGTGGCCACTCGCAGTGGCCGTCCACCGGGCGAAAGAGCACGCAGTCGTGGCGGGAGAGCTCCTCGGGGGTGCGCGGCGTCCCCTTGCGCGCGAGGTAGGCCGCGGAGGCGAAGGCGTGAAACTCCATGTCGGCCACCTTGCGCGCGATGAGCGACGAGTCCTTGAGCTTCTGCGTCGCGCGCAGGGCGACGTCGAAGCCCTCCTCGACGAGGTTCACCTGCCGCGCGGAGAGGTCGACGTCGAGCCTGAGCTGCGGGTACCGCGCGAGGAAGCGCACGAACACATCCCCCAGCAGCGCCTCCCCCACGTCGACCGGCGCCGTCACGCGCAGCGTCCCGCGCGGCTGCTCCTCGCGCTCGCCCGCCACTTGAGCCGCGTCGCGCAGCCCCGCCACGTGCGGCGCCACGCGCTCGTAGAAGGCCCGGCCCGCATCGGTGAGCGTCACCCGCCGCGCGGTGCGTACGAGCAACGGCGTGCGCAGCGCGTCCTCCAGGCGCGTCACCCCGCGGCTCAACGTCGACTTCGGCACCGCCCGCTTCCGCGCCGCGGCCGTAAACGACCCGGCCTCCACCACCTGGACGAACACCGCGATCTCGTCGAGCATCATCGTTGCTTCCATGCAACGCAGATGGTCGCGCAGGTCGTGCGCAGAACGCAACGAGGCTTTTTGCCCCTGGGATTCGGAGTAGCGCTTCGGAGCGACGAGAAGCCACTTCCGATCGCTTCCGCGATACGGTCCGTCGTCCGTCGCCGGGGCCGTAGGGTCGCCCCCAACGAGGCGACGCACATCGACTCGACGCCTCGTTCGAAAGCGCCCGGATGGCTCCCAGCGACGGACGACGGACCGTATCGCGGAAGCGATCGGGCGTAGCTTCTCGTCGCTCCGAAGCGCTACTCCGAATCCCAGTCTACCCGCCGTCGGGCGACTGGCACAGCCCCGACGCGTCGCGCGCCGTGGTGCCCGCGTCGCGGATCACGCAGGATTCGTCGAAGGGCGCGCAGTCCGGGTCGCGGGCGCAGCGGAAGCGGCCGTTGTCGGGGACGCAGACGGTGAGGCGCTCGGCGCCGCGGCGGAGGGCGTGGCAGGTGGTTCCGTTGCGGCAGTCGAGGGAGGTGACGCAGGCGCGGTAGCACTGGGCGCCGGCGTCGGAGGCGGGCGGCGGGACGCAGCGGGCGTCGAAGCCGGGGCAATCACGGTCGTCGTCGCAGCCGAGGGTGCAGAGCGAGACGGCGGCGTCTGCGGGGGCGATTCGCCACGGGACGACCGCGCAGCGCGTGTCGAGGCCGCAGGCGGTCCCAGCGGTGCAGGGGTCGTAGCTCGGACGGATCGGGTCCCTGGCCGGGTCGCACCCGAGCGAGGTGAGGAGAAGCGCTGCCAGCCACGTCCGTCGCACGCCGCGACGCTACCGCGAACGGCGCGGGGAGGCATCAGCGGTCTTGCGCAGACGGCGCGTCCCTGCGTAGGTTTCCGCGCCAACCCATCACCCCCCACAGGGAGCGACTCCACCCATGCCCACGACCGTCAAGGCACACATCACTGGAACCATCTGGAAGATCGAGGTGAAGGTCGGCGACACGGTGAACGAAGGCGACACCGTGGCCATCCTCGAGTCGATGAAGATGGAGATGCCGGTCGAGGCAGAGGCGGGCGGCGTGGTGAGCGAGATTGTCGCCGCCGAGGGTCAGGCCGTGACCGAGGGCGCGCCCCTCATGGTGCTGACGTAGGCGTCGCCCCCTCCGCGAAGCGCAGCACCCGCCCGTCCATCCCCTCGCGCGTCAGCACATCCCCGATGAGGTCGCACCACGCCTGCGCCCCATCGATCACCCGCGCGTCGCACGACACGGCCAGCGCCGCCCCCGCCATCGCCGCGTCGGCATCAGGAACGAGCACCAGCTCCACCGGGCACGGCCACCCCGCGGCGCGCTCGACCCACAGCCCCCGCAGCCTCCCCGAGTTGGACACGGGCGCGTCGAGCCACACCCGCAGCCCCGCGGGCCGCGCCTCCGCCACGGCCCGCCCGATGGCGTCGAGCGCTTCGCCCGTGGCCTCCACGATGCGGTAGCTCCCGCGCATGCCCGCGAGGTCGCGCGTCGCGCCGTCGCGCCCGGCGATCACCGTCCCTCCGCCGAAGGCCGTCTCCAGGGTGATGAGCAGGTTGAAGCCGTCGACCTCCACCGCGCGCCCCGTCACGGCCTCCCACGCGACGCGCTTCGCGGCCCGCGCGACCCGCTCCGCCTCGGTGCACGCGACGCGGCGCAGCGCCTCCCGCGGCCGCGCCTCCAGCCCGTGGCGGTTGCCCACCAGCGCGATCGACGCGAGCAAAGGGTAGCCCCGGTCGAGCAGCCAGTGGAGCTCGGCGCACGCGCGGGTGAGCGTCGGGCGCGCCGCGTCGGAGAAGAGCCGCGCGTCGTCGGGGTCGGGGCCACGGCGCGACGGAGCGTCCACGGGGCTCACCGGGCGGAGGCGAGGAGCGCGTTGCACACCTGCCGGGCGTGGTCGCGGTCGAGCGAGTCGAGCGCATCGAGGGACGCGCACGCGCTCCAGAACGCGACGCTCACCGCCGACGTGAGCTGGTCGAGGGCGTCGACGGCGTCGGGTTGACCGCGGGCGAAATCCTCCGCGAGGCGGGCGAGGTGCTTGTCGCCGTGCGTCTCGGGCTCGGGGCCGGCGACGCTGAAGATCCCGACGGCCGCGCCGCCCTCGTCGAGGATGGGCGCGCAGACCACCCAGCAGTACGCGTGGCTGTAGGCGCTCTGGAGGTCGGTGTGCTCCTGGAAGATGAGGCTCCGGTCGCCGCGGACGTCGCGGTGCCAGCAGCAGGGGCGGTGGAAGCGCAGGGCGTGCCCGGCGACGCCGAAGCCCGGGGCAAACCGCACGTTCCACCCGTGGGAAGGAAACTCCCCGAGGGCGGCGAAGGCCGCGTGCCGCGCGGGCTTCCACAAGAGCACATGCCACGCGGTGTGGTGGCCGAAGGTGTTGCGCGCGGGGTCGTTGAGGAAGTCCTGCAGCGCGTCGCGCACCCGATCGCGCACCGGGTCGACGAGGGAGGCCCGCCCGATCGGGCTCTTGCGCGCAAGGTCGAGCACCTCCTCGGCGACACGAACCGCCCCCGCGGAGCGTCGCCGCGCGGCGGTCTTCAGCCCGACCACGATCGCGTAGCGCAGCCCGAGCGACGGCGCGTCGACCGCGAACGTCACGCGCCGCGCCCCCTCGGCGCGCACCACGCACCGCCGCACCTCGGAGGGAACCACCCGCCACACCTCCGCCCCCTGCTCGATGTCCGCGCGCTCGACGACCGCGCGCGCGCCCTCGATCTCCACGGCGTCGGGGAGCGCGACGACGAGCTCCAGGCGCTCGGTGAGCACCCGCACCGTGTGGCAGAACACCTCCTCACCCGCCTCCACCGCGGGCCGCCACCAGGCTGCCTGACGCGCGCGCGGCGAGAGCACCTCGGGCGCGGGCGGGTGCACGTCGTCGCCGCGAAACACCGCGAAGGCCGCCGACACCAGGTACGCCCAGTCGAACCACGCGAAGCGGCGCCGGTCGTTGATGAAGAACTGCACCCGCCCGTCTGCCAGGAGCTGCCGCTGCACCGCCACGGTGCCCTGCGGGACGGCCGCGCGGGGCTGGTGCCAGTCGCGGTTGTACGGCGGCGTCGGGAGCGCGAGCGGCCCGTCGTCGCGCACCGCCAGCCCCTCGAAGTGAACCGACACCCGCGCCACACCCTGGTCGTCGACCGTCCACGTGCGCCGATGGAGCACCGCCTCCGAGACCTCGCGCACCCCCTCCTCGCCCACCAGGGGGAGAATCTGCCGCGGCCTCGCCTCGAAGGGGTTGAGGGCCCGCTGCGACTGCTCGAACACCTGCACCTGGAGCTGCCCCGGGTAGAGCTGAACCACCGCGAACTGGCGCCCGACGAGCTCCTGACGCTCGTCGCGGTCGGCGTTGATGGTGCCCACCGCCAGCCGCACGAAGCGCCCCTGGTAGAGCGTGTCGACCGACTCCACCTGGTCGCGGTGGATGTGCCCGTGCAGCCCGACGCGGAAGCCCGCGTGCACCAGCCGCGCGAGGTCGCTCACAGTGATCGCGTCCGATCGCCCGTGCTCGGCGTCGAGCCCGTGGTGCCACACCGCGACGCACACCATCCCCTCGCAGTGCGCGCGCATGTGGGCCGACGCCTGCTGGACGGCCGCCGCGTCGATCGACGCCCCGGTCCAGTGGCGGTCGTTGCGCACGCAGGAGTTGAAGCCGTAGAAGGCCACGCCGAGGTCGCGCAGCACGTGGGCGCTCCAGTGGCGGGCGGTGTCGGCGGTGAGGGCGAAGGGAGACAGCTCGGGGCTCACCGCGACGCCGTACAGCGCGTCGAAGAAGCCCTGCACGTTGCGCAGCCGATCGGCGTAGCGACCAGCCTTCGGGCGAAAGAGCTCGATGTGCCCGAAGCGCGTCTCCACGACGCGGAGCGACTCGACGTCGAGCGGGCGACGCCGCGCCGACTCGATGATGCTCGCGAGGCGGTGCGGGTCGTCGCGCGTCAGCTCCAAAATCGAGCGCTGCTCCCAGATGTCGGCCCCCCACTCGACGTCGTGGTTGCCCGGGACGGCGATGAGGCGCCGCCGTCGCTCCTCCTCGGTCGGCGCGTCGATCAGCGGCAGGAGGCGCGCGGTGATGAAGGCGAGGAGCTCGGCGTACTCGCCCGCGCCCGCCCGCTGCGTGAGGTCGCCGCTCAACACGATCGCGTCGAAGCGACGCCCCCCGATGGCGTTGCTCGGCGCGGCCCAGGCGTCTTCGTAGCTCTTGAAGTCCCCCGTGACGTGGAGGTCGGAGAGGTGGAGAAACCTCACCGCTCAGCGCGCCCCGCTAGCCTCGCGCGGCGGCACCGTCGCCGACGAAGGGGCGGCGTGCGGAGCCCCCGGCGTCGTCTCCGTGCGCTCGTCGAAATACCCCCACTTCTCCAACAGTCGCCGCATCAGGGGGACATCGAGCTGCACGTCCCGCGGAGACAGCACCACCGACTCGATGAACTCGTCCTTCATGGCAACTCCTGTGGGGGTTTGATCGACGACCCCGAACGGTGGTTGGAGGATAGCACCGCGCTTCGCGAAAACGTCCAGTGGGAAACGCGCGCCCCGTGACAGCCAATGTCGCCCCGGTCAGGGTGCCGGCGGGTTCACCACCCGCTCGACGATCACAAATTCCACCCGGCGGTTCATGGCGCGCCCGCGGGCCGTGGCGTTGTCGACGATGGGGCGCGACTCACCGTAGCCCCGCGCGGAGAGGCGAGCGGCGGCGATGCCGTGCCCGACGAGCCAGTCCATCACGGAGCGGGCGCGCGCCTCCGAGAGCGTGAGGTTGCGCGGGTCGTCGCCGACGTCGTCGGTGTGCCCGCCCACCTCCACCCGCGCGAGCTCCGGGTGCGCCTCCAGCGCGGCCGCCACCTCCCCGAGCAGCGCGAAGCTCTCCGGCAGGATGACCGCTCGCCCGGTCGCGAAGCGCGGCTGCTGCTGGATCACGACGCGCTCGCCGCGCACGTAGACCCTCGGACACCCGCTGGTCTGCGGGTCGTTCGTGCGGGGCCCTGGCTCCTCGGGGCACGCGTCGCTGGCGTTGGCGACGCGGTCGTCGTCGATGTCGTTGTCGGGGCACCCGCGGTGCTCGTGATCGGGGTGCGCGCCGGCGGGTTCGAGCGGGCACTGATCTTCGCCGTCGGGGAAGCCGTCGTGGTCGCCGTCGAGCAGGGGGCAGCCGCGGTGCTCCCGGTCGGCCCGCTCCCCGGCGGGCTCCAGCGGGCACTGGTCGTCGCGGTCGCGCACGCCGTCGCCGTCACGATCGTCGCGGGGGCAACCATTGCGCTCGGGGTCGGGGTCGTCGCCGCGCGCGAGGTCGGGGCACTGGTCGTTGGCGTCGTCGACGCCGTCGCGGTCGCGGTCGTGGCGGGGACATCCCCTCCGCGCGGGGTCGGGGCGCGCGCCCGCGGGCTCGTCGGGGCACGCGTCGTCGGCGTCGAGCACGCCGTCGGCGTCGCGGTCGCCCGGGCCGACGGGCTCGTCGGGTCGCTGCCACGCGTAGCCCACCAGCGCGAGGGCGCGGAAATCCGCCGCCGCCCCCTCGCCGCGCAAGAGTCCGCGTCCGACGCCCGCGCCGAGCACGAGCCCGCTTCGAAACGTGCCGTGGAGGCCCGCGAGCAGCTCCAGGGAGGTGGTGTCCTCGGCGAAGAAATCGTCGAGCGGCGTCTCCAGCGCGGCCTCGCCCGTGAGCAGCACGCGCGGGCGGAGCGCCACCGACACGCCGACGCGCGCCGTCGCGAGGGAGCTCGTCCCCGGACGCACGCGCGCCCCCGCGTTGACGGCGAAGACGAAGTCGCGCGCGTGGTTGAGTTCGAAGAGGACGCGCGGGGTCACCGTCGGCTGCCCCGGCGCCGCGAGGTAGCCGGGGCCGGTGGGGGCCGTGAGCGTGGCCGCGAGGGCGAGGCGCCACACACCGCGCGCGGGCTCACCGCCGATGCGCACGCGCGCGTCGACGGCGAGGTCGCCGAGCTCGGGCGACGGGTACTGCGCCCCGCCGTCCTGCGTGATCACCAGCGGCACGCCGACGCCGAGCTGGAGCCGGTCGAAGAGCCCGAAGGTCACCGCGCCGTGCAGCGTCGCCCGGTGCGCCACCTCGCCCACCCGGAGG
Source organism: Polyangiales bacterium (assembly GCA_044375895.1). Classification (GTDB taxonomy): domain Bacteria; phylum Myxococcota_A; class Polyangia; order Polyangiales; genus CAISKJ01. The sequence continues at coordinate 16,463 of JBILLV010000027.1, forward strand.
GGCGTGCGCGGCGCGTAGTCGACCACCGCGACGGCCCCGAAGCGCAGGTGCGGGGTCACCATCGCCCGCTCGGTGGCCAGGAGGTCGGCGGCCGACATGGGCGCGCGGTAGGCGTTGAACGCGCGGGTCTGCGCGAGGGCCTCCGCGGGCAGCAGCGCGAGCGCGAGGGCGACGACCGACGCGCGCGTCACGGCGCGGCGATGAGCCCGTCGACCAGCGAGAGGCCCTCGTCGATGATGCCGAGGCCGTGGTCGAGCTCCTCGGTCGTGATGATGAGGGGCGGGCACACCCACAGCATGTTGAAGCGCGAGAAGGCGTAGAGCTGCTTCGACTTGAGGTGCGCCGCGAGCTTCGTCATCTCGGGCGAGGTGCCGTTGAAGGGGGCCAGCGGCTCCTTGGTGGCCTTGTCGCGCACCAGCTCGATCACGCTGAAGAGGCCGATGGAGCGCACGTCGCCGACGCAGGGGTGGGCGGACTTCATCGCCTGGAGGCGCTCGGTGAGGTGGCGGCCCTGGGCGACGACGTTCTCGAAGATGTGCTCCTCTTCGTAGAGGTCGAGGTTGGCGACGGCCGCGGCGACGCACACCGGGTGGCCCGAGTAGGTGAGGCCGCCCCAGAGCATGTTCTTCTCGAAGTACTCGGCGATCTTCTCGGAGAGCACGACGGCGCCGAGGGGCATGTACCCGCTCGTGAGGCCCTTCGCGCACGTGACGATGTCGGGCTTGATGCCGTAGTGCTGCGTCGCGAGCCAGGTGCCCGTGCGGCCGAAGCCCGCCATCACCTCGTCGTCGATGAGCAGGATGCCGTACTTGTCGCAGAGCGCGCGGAGTTTCGGGTAGTAGTCGTCCGGCGGGATGAGCAGCCCGTTGGAGCCCGTGATGCCCTCCACCATGATGGCCGCGATGTTGTTGGGGCCTTCAAACTGGATGATCTCCTCGATGTGGGAGACGCACTCGCGGTGGCAGCTCTCCACCTTCTGGCCGAAGGGGCAGCGGTAGCAGTAGGGGTCGAAGACGCGGACGATGTTGGGGAGCCCGGGCTCCACGGGGAGGCGCCGCGGGTCACCCGAGGCCGTCATCGCCCCCATGGTGGCGCCGTGGTACGAGCGGTAGCGGGTGATGATCTTGTCGCGGCCGGTGACGAGCCGGGCGATCTTCATCGCGTTCTCGTTGGCCTCGGCGCCGCCGAGGGTGAAGAACGACTTCTTGAGCCCGGTCACCTCGGCGAGCTTCTTCCCGAGGAGCGCGCGGGGCTCGGTGGCGAAGCTCGGGCCCGCGAAGCAGAGCGTGTCCACCTGCTTCTTGATGGCCTCCAGCATCTTCGGGTGCTGGTGCCCGACGTTGAGGTTGATGAGCTGGGCGCTGAAGTCCAGCCACCGCTTCCCCTCCCCGTCGGTGAACCACGACCCCTTCCCCCCCGTCATGTGCATCGGGTCGAGGGCCCCCTGCACCGACCACGAGAAGAGGGTGTACTCGCGGTTGTCCCGCACGATGTCCTTCGAAGTGCGCTCCGACGTCATGGGCGGCAAATACACCATCCCCGCCGCCGCTGTCGACGCCCGCCGTCGCGACTACCGATGGCCCTGGAGGAGCATCACAAGCGCCCCGGCGCTCACCACCAGCACGATCACCGCGAGCACCACGACGATCCAGTCGAAGTTGCCGCGCGACGCCATCGCCGCGGGCTTCACCGACGCCACCGCGGGGGCCGCCTCAGGGGCCGCCGGGGGCGCCGAGACCACCGCGGGCTCCGCCGGGGGCGCGGAGGCTTCAGGGGGCGGCGGAGGGGGCGCCGGGAGCTCTGGCGGTGGCTCCGGCGGGGCCTCGTCGGCGCCCGACTCCAGCGCGCGGAGGAGTTCCTCCACGGGGTCGTGGTAGCGCAGGGTCGTGCGGCCGATGGTGATCTCATCGCCGTGACGCAGGCGCCGCTCGTTGACGGCGCGGCCCGCGATGACGAGGCCGTTCTTGCTCGACAGGTCGCGCACGGTGGTGCCGTCGACGTCGCGCAGCACCTCGGCGTGCTGCCGCGAGCAGTCGCGCTCGTCGAGGCACACGTCGCAGCCCGCGTCGCGGCCGACCACCACGCGGGCGGGCGCGGGCGGGAGGATCCACGCGGCCCCGGCCTGCTTGCCCGTGAGCAGCACCAGGCGCGGCGGCGCGGCCTCGCCGCCCGACGACGAGAGGGCGTCGTGGAGGAGGCGGCGCGCGAGGCTCGCCGTGCGCTCGGGGGGGTCGGGGCGCGCCACCACCTGCTCGATGCGGAGGCTGTAGGGCGCGATGGCGATGACGTCTCCGTCTTGCAGCGCCTTGCGGCGACCGCGCGGGAGGGCGCTCCCGTTGACGCGCGTGCCGTTGGAGCTCAGCTCGTCGAGGATCGAGAGCTCGTTGCCGTTTTTGTGGAGGACGGCGTGGAGCTCGCTCACGCTGCGCGACGGCAGCCGGACATCCGCGTGGGCGCCTCGGCCGACGACGATGCGCGGGAGATCGAGGGTGATGGTCTGAGGCTCTCTGCCCACCATCGAGACGACTAGGGTGACCGCCACGGCGCTCGTCCGATAGCCCCTCGCGCGCTCCCCTGTCAAAGAAAGGGCCGACTCGACGCGCCCCCCGGCGCCTGCGTACAACCTGCACACCGTGGAGAACACATCCCTCGCCCTCACCGTCCCCCTGCGCGACGGCGCCGACTTCATCCCCCTCGCCCGCGCGGTGCTCGACGCGATCGGGGTGGTCGCGCCGCTGCCCTCGCCCGAGGCGTTCGTGTCACCGATGCGCGTCGCGCACGGCGAGGGGACGGCGCTGCGGGTGGTGCTGACGCATTCGAAGCAGCCCGCCGACCCCTACGCCGGAGGATCGATCGACACGCGCGCGCTGTCCGTCGAGGCGTCGGCGACGCATCACCTCCGCGTGCGCATCGACGAGATCGTGTGGGTGGGCGACGAGCTCTCCGTGAGGGTCGTGGGGTCGGCGGCGTGGGTGGCGGCGGTGGAGCCGGTCGTGCGCGCCTTCGTCACCGCGTGGGGGCGCTGAGTCTGTCTCGCCACGAACCCGTTGGGTTACCTTCGGCCCATGGACAAGCACCTCACCGCGGCCCTCGCCGCCCTCCGCGCCGACGACCCCGAGGGGGCGCTGCTCCGCGCGATCGCGGACGACCCGAGCGACCCGGCGCGCCGCGACGCCTGGCGCGCCTGGATCACCGCGCAGGGCGGGGAGCGCGCGGAGTTTGTCGCGCTACAGGAGCGGGCGCACGCGGGCGAGACCCTGTCGCCGAAGGAGCTCGTCCGCGAGAAGAAGCTGCTCACCGCCAACGCCAAGGCATGGCTCGGCCCGCTCGCCCCGGTGGTGAAGGAACCTCGCTTCGAACGGGGCCTCCTCGTCGAGTGCCTGGTGGTTCCGTCCGGCACGAAGACGGGCGCGGCGGTGGGCGATCCGCGCTGGGCGACGGTCGAGACCGTCCACTGCGGCGCGGTGAAGAACAAGGCGAACGACCTCCTGCTCCACCCCGTCTTCCGCTCGCTTCGCCGCATCCAAGGGGCCCCGGAGGCGCTCGTCGAAGCGCTCCTCCACGACCCCGTCGAGCGCCCGCTGGAGGCGATCGAGTGCGAGGCGATGCACCCGCGCCTCCTCCCTGCGACGCTGCGCGCGCCGGGCCTGCCGCGGCTCCGGGAGTTCTGGGTGTCGTGCTGGTTTCGCGACGACGCCGTGTCGAAGTACACCGCGACGTGGCAGCCGCCGTCGGTGCTGCGCCCCTTCCTCCAGAGCCCCCTCGCGGCGCAGCTCGCGGTGCTCTACTGGAACGTCCACAGCGTCTTCGTCGGCGACGTGGCCGCGGAGCTCACCGCCCACGCGCCGCCGAACTTCACCGCGCGCGTCGAGCTGTACCACCTCGCGCTCTCGCGCGGCCCCGACGGTCGCTGGAGCCGCGTCGAGGTCACCATTCACGACGTCGCGGAGGAGCGGCGCCACCTCGACGCCAAGCTGCGCACGCTGCTGAAGCTCGACCCGGCGGAGGTGCGCACGATCGCGGTACGCATCCCCGCCGGCCAGGACGCGTCGCCGCTCGCGGAGCAGATCGCGGCGGTGCGCGATCGCTTCCCGCAGGCGGAGGTGACAATCACGACGGGGTGAGGTTCAGGCCGGGCGACGCCTCGGCGCGTCGGGTGACGGTCGCGTGCAGCACCGCCGCCACCGCGCAGACCGCCGCACCCAGGCGCCACGCCGTCGCGTCGCCGAAGCGCGCGGCGGCGCGTGGGCCGAGCAGCGGGCCGAGCAGCGAGGCGGCCGCCCAGCAGAGCGAGTACGCGCCCTGGTACGAAGCGCGTCGATCGGCCGGGGCGATCGAGGCGACGTAGGTCGGCGCCGCGGCCGAGAACGCCACCTCGCCGAGCGACACCACCACCATGCACGCGGCGAAGGCGCCCACGGTCCGCGCGTTCGAGATGCCCACGGCCGCCGCGCCGGTGAGGGCCGCGCCGAGCGCGAGCATGCGCCACGCGGGCTGTGCCCTCGCGAAGCGAGCGACGGCCGGCTGCGCGACGATGATCACGACGCCGTTGAGGGCGGTCACGAGGCCGATGGCGCCGGTCGAGATGCCGCGGGCTCGCTCCTGCAACGGCATGAGCACAAACGACTGGAGAAACACCACCAGCGTCGCGAGCTGCGCCAGCGCGAAGCCCGCGAGGCGAGGGTCGCCGAGGGCCTGGAAGGCCGCGCTGAGGGGCGGTCGCGCGCGGCCCTCGTCCAACGCGGGACGCGTCTCCGGCACGCGGAGGTACACGATCGCCACGAGCGCGGCGGTGGTGAGCGCGTCGCCGAGGAAGAGCCAGTGGAACCCGACGCGGGCCAGCGCGCCGCCGAGCACGCAGGCCGCGGCGACGCCGAGGTTCACGGCCCAGTAGAGGTAGCCGAAGGCCCGCGCGCGGTCGGCGGGCGCGACGACGTCGCTGACGGCCGCGGTGAGCACGGGGCCGTAGCCGTTGGAGGCGCCGAGCGCGAAGGCGACGGCGGCGAGGGGCGCACCGGCGGGCGCGACGACGAGGCCGACGAGCGCGGCGACGTTGAGCGGGAGCGCGGTGAGGAGGGCGCGGCGACGGCCGAAGCGATCGCCGGCCCAGCCGCCGAGAGGGGCGCCGAGGAGGTTGCCGAGGCCGAAGAGGGCGAAGACGTCGCCCGCGCCAGCGTCGGTGTAGTGCAGCCGATCGACGAGGTAGAGCGGGAGGAAGGGGAGCGCGAAGCTGCCGAGGCGGTTGATGAGCTGCCCCGCCCAGAGGACCCAGTAGATCCGCGGGAGGCCGAAGAGGGCGGGGCGCATGAGGGAGGGGCGGAAGCTACACGAGACGGGGACCGGATGGCAGCGGCGGGCAACCAGCCGGTGCTCTACCAGCGGAACACGCCCATCGCGCGCAACCGCGGGATGAGCTCAGCGAGGCGGTCCTGTTGTTGGAGCAGGTGCAAGAGCGCAATGGACCGCTCCGCCTGTGGTGCGTTCAGCCCTGGGAGGTGATGGACCGGGAGCGACAGGAGGAGCACCACCTCCTCGAACTGTGACGGGAGCAAAAGCAGCAAGGCGTCGTAGAGCCTTTCCCGCGTCGCGCGCCCGATCGCATCCGGGTCGTGCACGTAGAGGCTCTGCCCGGAGAGCCATGCGCCCAGGTGACTCGCGCGGGTACGCACTTCATGCTCGGTGGACTCGGTGAGGACGACGATCGTCGGCGCGGCGCGACACAGCCGCGGCCTCACCTTGTCGAGCTTCTGCCAGAACACCGGCGACGGTCCGGGGAGCGCCGCGAAGATCAGGGCGTCGTTGGGGGTGCCGACGAGCCTCCGCAAGAACTCCCTCTCGTCGCGCGGACCCAGCATGCGCGAGAAGCGAAGCTCCTGGTACTGCGCTGCGCTCACGGCCACGGCGCTCGCCACGGGGAGCACGGCGTCATCGGAGGCTGTGACGAGGAACCACCAGTTTCCGAGCGGCGGATCGAGGCCGACCGCGCGCACCGCCTCCGCGACCGTGAGGCGCCTCCGCGTGAAGGTCACGCCGCCTCGCGCGCCCGCAGGAAGGGGGCGAGCGCCGGGTGTACGCGGAACCGCTGCTGATTGGCATCGATCGGGAGGAGGATGGCGCGCCGGAGGAGGTCGGCGACGTGATCGCCACGCGCTGGGGTGCTGTCGTCGAGGAAGCGCCGCGCGACCTCCAGGGCTGCAGCGTTGAGTGAGAGCTGGCGCTCGTACCCGAGCTCCGCGACGGCGCGAACGACGTGCTCTGGCTCGACCGAAAGGCGCGAGTCGAGGTGCGCCTCGATCACGGCTCGCCTCGCGAGCGCGAGGAGGTCGCGCATCACGCCGCCGGAGGTCATGACGATCTGCTCGACGACAGCGGGCGCCAGGGTCGACGCTCCGACCCTCCGTTCGAGCACCGCGCGTAGGAAGGCATGGTCTGCCGCGTCAACCTCCGGCGTCGGAGGTGTCCACGAGAGCAGCCGGTCGAACCTCTCGAGGAGCGCGGGCGACAGCGTGTAGCGCCAGCCGATGGACCCCACGATGCAGACCCCGAAGCCGAGGCGCCGCAGCGCGTCGAGGTCGTCCACCAGCGCGTCGAGCGAGGCGCCTTCGTCGGTGAGGTCGATCCCGTCGATGAGCAGCACGCGGGGCCGCGCAGACCATCCGGGTACGCCCGCGCCGAGGCGCTCGACGATCGCCTCGAGCTCGCGGATATCGGGCGAGGGGAGCTCGCCCGCGGTCTCCAAAAATGTCGGATCGACGAGGTCGGCCTTCGGGTCGGGGGAGAGCCCCGCGTGCAGCACCGCCACGTCGACGCGCGTGACCGCGTTCAGCGGTCCAGACGCCATGCGGTGGCGCAGCGTCAGGAGGCCCGCGAGGCGGAGGAGGAGGCCCGGGCGCGGCACCTCCATGCTCTGGTACAGCGGGGCGTCCACGTACTGCACGACGGCCACGCCATCGCTGGAGAGCGCGTCTGCGGCGACGAGAAGGGCGGTGCTCTTGCCGACGCCGATGGCGCCGAGGAGCAGGAGGCGGGCGACGGGATCGAGGCCGAAATGTCGGGCGAGCGTCGCGCCACTCACGCCGCGGGGCGGCGCGACGTACCTGCCCACACGAAGGGCGCGCGCGGGGTCGTTGGGGTCGAGCTGGTCGAGCAAGGCGCGGAGGGGATGGGAGGCGGTGGACACGTCGCGAGGCTATCACGGAGAACGCGCCGCGCGGAGCTCGGCGAGGAGCGGCGTGAGGGCGGGGTAGTCCTCGCAGCATCGAGTTAGGAGGGCTTCGAGGCGGCGACAGGCCACGGCGGTCTCGATCACGCGCTCCCATACGACCTCCACGCTCCCCTGCCAGTCCACGCGTTCGACAGGCAGGATAGCATCGCGGGACAGGAGCGTCGCCCATGCAGCGGTCTGATAGCGCGCGGTCAGCTCCTCCCGGATCCGCCGCAGCAGGTCGCGCGGGAGGCCGCCCCAGAGGAGCGCGTCGAGGCTCCAGGGGCGCCACGCGCGCTCCGCGGCCACCTGCTGCGCGCGGAACCACGCATCGCGCAGGGACTCGTCGCCCGGCTCCTCCCGATGGAGCACCTCGAGCGCCGCGACGGCCTCCTCGGTGCCGAGGTCGCGGAGGCGGACGACGGTGGGCGCGACGCTGTAGTGGACGTGATGGGGCGCAGCGACCATGTGCAACTCGTGAAAGTGCTCGCGAATCGCCGGGTCGAGTGCTTGGAGGTAACGCTTCGCCCAACGGTAGTAGCCCGCGAGATGCGCAGGTGCCGTCAACGCAGGGAACCACTGGAAGGCCTTCCTCCACGCGAGCGACTCGATCGCCTCTCCGCCGAGCTTCGGAAGCGCGTGGAAGGGACTTTCGAGCGTCTCCCACGCAGTGTCGGGGCGCTCGCGTAGGAGCCATCCCGCCGCGAACGCCGCACAGTTCGCGTCAAGGCCTCCCGCGAGCCAGTGAGCGGCGACGAACTCGGCGCAGAAGTCGGTCGCGTCGCCGGGCGAGGAGCGGCCGATGACGTTGAGCGCGTCGCGGAAGATGTTCGGCTTCACGCCGCCGCGGCGGAGGCGCGCGAGCAACGCGGCAGCGAGGGGCGGGTCGTCGATCGCCGCGAGCGTGTGGAGCACGAAGGCGTACTCCCCACGCTCGTTCTCGATGTCGACGAGGGACAGGACGCACTGACGCACCACGTCGGGGGCGTGGCGGTAGGCCTCGCGCACGATGGAGGGCCACACTCCGCCATGCTGATCGTCGCTCATCCAGTTGGGGTCGAGCAGCGCGGGCGTCCAGACTGCCCACCGCGCCGCTGAGAGATGCTCGAGATGGTCGGGGGCGTATTGCTGCAGGAGGATCAGCGCCGCGCGCCCGGCGAGGGCGGGGCGATGCCATAGCCGCTTCCCGAACCACTCCTCGACGTGGGGGTCGCACTGGTCGACGTAATGCAGCGCCGCGGCGAACAGCCGCTCTTTCACGACGAAGTCCGCCGACTTCCAGAACGGTGTGTCTTCGAGACGAAAGTCGAGCGTCAGCTCGCAGGCTTCCTCCGAAACCGGTCGGGCGCAGGTCCACGCGTGCAATTGCCACCAGCGCTCTGGATCCTCCTGCTCCGCGCGGTCGAGTTCGGCGAGGATCCGGCAGCGCTGCATCTCCGTGACGATGTTCCTCGCCGGACGCTCAGGTGCGGCCGGTCGGGGCTTCCGCCGCATCCGCTGAACGTCGGGGGCGTCGATCTCCCGCGCCTTCCAGAGGCGTTCGAAAAGCCACTGGAAGCGATCGGTCGCGGCGAGCTCCCAGAGCCGGACCGTCTGATCTGCGGGGCGGTCGGCCGCCTCATGCAGATGAAGCGCGAACTCTAGCAGGCGCTCCGACAGATTCAGATCCTCCTCCGCGACCGCGCGGTCGATGAGGCCGTCGAAGTCCTGCGCGATCAGCCAGTTGCGGACGCTGATGTCGATCAGTCGACGCAATTCACTCGCGGCGGATGCGCGCAGTATCCGAACGGCGAGCGTGATGCGGATGGCCGTGCGCTCCTCCGTGCGGAGAGCTTCGGGCAGCGAGAGGTCGTCATGCTCATGAAACGCCGCCACACACAGCGCCACCAATCCGTCCAACACCGCAGGTTCGTCGATGCGGTCCCAGGCGTGGCGCAGCACCTCCGTCCGCACGTCTCCGTGGCCCAAACTTGCCAGCCTTGAGAGCCTGTCCCGCGTCCACGCGAGCGCCTCGGGGAGCCACGCCGAAGGGAGAAGACGCAGCAGGTCCCGGTCGAGGAACCACCCATGGACGCCGTAGACCGTCCCGTCGCGCGGCGCTTCGAGCACGGCGAAGGCCTCCCGGACGTTCTCGAAGCACCACGGCCAGCACGCGCGGAGCACATTGCCCTTGATGTCCTGCCCGGCATCTTCGGGTGGATGCTCCGCCAGCAGGGGGAGCAACTCCTTCAACCGCGCGTCCCGCGCCGGGAGGAGCGCGACGATCGCCGCGACGGCCTCCTTGCGGACCGCCGTGCGGTCCCCCGTGTCCAACGCCACCTGGAACAGCACCGGCACCAACCCCGTGCGCCGCCCCTGCTCCGCCGTCCAGAGGCACAGCATCCGCGCGGCCTCGCGCCGGGTCGTGTCCGTGATCCACAAGCGCAGTTGCGCGTCGAAGCCCGGGTGCTCGAAGGCCGCGAGGTCGGTCCCTCGAAGGCGCCACCACGCCGCGCTCGCGCCTTCATCCGCGTGCCGCAGAAACGCGTCCACGGCGCGCTCCCGCTGCACGGCGCTGAGGCGCGACGTGTCCAGCGTCGGCAGCAGGTGCGGCGCGTCCACGATCAGCGCGTCGAGCACGGCCTCGTCCCGGTTCGCCAGCCACACCGCGACCCCCTCCAACTGCGGCACCACGCGCCTCTCGCCCGCAACCATCCGCTCGACCCACCGCAGCGCCGCCTCGCCCGGGTAACGCTTCACCAGCCACTCCGCGCACAGGAACTCCGCGAACGATCGGTGCTGCCACGTCAGGCGGATCCCATCGCTCGCATCCGACGCCACGCGGAACAGGTGCCCCTCACACACAGCAGCGAGCAGCGCGCGGTCGATCACCGCGACCCCACCTCCATCGCGAGCGTCTTCCCCTCCCGCGAGGTCGTCAAACGTCCACGCGTCGAGAAAGGAGCCCCGATCGTGCGGCCGAAGGAGGCTCTTCTCGCCGAGGAGCGTGACCGCGGCGAGCCGCCGGAGGGCCGCGCGGTGGCTGTGTGCGTCGACGCGGCGGAGCATGTAGCCGAGCGCGCGATCGTAGAGGTCCGTCACGCCCATCGCGTCGGGCGCTTCACCGGGAACGCTGCCGACGTCGATGAGGAGCCCGAGGGTCACCGGTCGCGTCGCGAGCGGGCCCAACTTCGCCTCGCACCAGCGCGCGAGCGTCTCCACCGGGGCGGGCACGCCCCGAGCGGTCATCGCATCGATAGCGTCCGTCTTCGCGAGCGGCGCGATCTCCCACAGCGTGGCCTTGCCGACGCCCCAGACCCGTTCGAGGGACTCCACGAGCCGCAACGGGAGCGCGCCCGTCCGGCAGGCGACGCGGAGGCGGACACGGGGTAGCGCCCGGTACCCACGCTCCAGCTCCTCGGCGAGGAGGGCGTCGAAGCGCACGAGTTCAGGCAGGGTCTCGTCGAGACTGTCGAAGAAGAGGTGAATGGGCTGGTCGCCGCGCACTCCCAGGGCGGTGCGCAAGTCACTTCGGAGCTGTGACTCGTCACGCCTCCCACTCAGGTCGAAGGACTCCACCTCGGCGTCTGCCTTGCGCAGCCGATCCACCTCGCCGCGCATCGCCATCGACTTGCCCGCCCCGGACTCGCCGAGCAGCACGGCGCAAGGCGCGTCGAGCGCGTCAAGTGCGACAGGTGATTCAGCGCCCTCCGTGACTTCGAGGAACCCGTCCGCGTCCGTGCGCAGCGGGCGCTCCAGCGCGCGCCAAAGCCGTGTCCAGGGGTACGCCACAGGGGCGGGTCTCACGCGCCGACCCTACCACCACTCCGTGTCTTGCCGACGAGGGCGGATGGCGAAGCCTTGCGCCTGGCCAGGGTTGTCGTCCTGGCCGGCCTCGTTGGCGAGCGGAGGGTCAGCGGGAGGACCCAGCTTCAGGGCGGTGGACTGGGCGCGGATGAATTCTGAGGGGAGGGAGAGGAGGCGCCCGCTCAGGGACGGGGCGGCGGGAAGCGGTGCTCGCGGGTCTGCTCGTCGTCGCTCACCGGCGGGGGCGGGGGCGCGTGGGGCGCGGCCTCGCTCTTGTCGGAGAAGTAGCGGTCGACCAGCCCGAGCACGCCCGTCACCGGGAAGAAGATCCAGCCCACCACCTTGCGCAGGCGCTTGGAGTGGGCGAGGTCGTCGAAGAAGGAGAACACCACCGGCGTCGCCACCAGCGTGAGGAGCAGCGACAGCGTCTGGCCGCCGATGATCACCGAGCTCATCGCGCGGTTGGTGCCCTGGCCGGCGCCCGACGACGCGGCGAGGGGGATCATGCCCGCGACGAAGGCCACCGTGGTCATGAGGATGGGACGGAGCCGGTCGCGGTTGCCGATCATGACGGAGTCGGCGCGCGAGAGGCCGCGGCGCCGGAGCTCGCGCATGTGGTCCACCTGGAGGATGGAGTTCTTCTTCACGATGCCGAAGAGCACGAGGATGCCCAGGGTGGAGAAGATGTTCATCGACTGGCGGAGCACCACCAGCGAGAAGAGGGCGAAGGGCACCGAGAGCGGGAGCGAGATGAGGATCGTCACCGGGTGGATCCAGCTCTCGAACTGCGCCGCCAGCACCAGGTACATGAAGATGAGCGACAGGAGGAACGCGATGGCGAAGCCCTGCCCCGCGCGCCCCAGCTCCTTCGACCGGCCCGAGAGCTCGGCGGTGAAGCCCGCCTCCATCCGCTGCGCGTCGCGCGCCGCGTGGAAGCGGTCGATCACCATCGTCTCCGAGACGCCCGGCATGACGTTGGCGTAGATCATCACCATGCGCTGGCGCCCGATGCGCTGGATCACCGAGGGCCCCGTCCCCTCGACGAACTCCACCACGTCGGCGAGGCGCACGCTGCGCCCCGGCACCTGCGTCGGGATGGTCACCTGCTCGATGGAGCGCGCGTTGGTGCGGAAGGCCTCCGCGGCGCGAACCCACACCTCGTACTGCTCGCCGCCCTCGTTGTACGTGCTCACCTGGAGCCCGCCGACGAGCATGCGGAGCGTGCTCGCGATGTCGAGGGCGCTCACCCCGAGGTCGGCGGCGCGCGCCCGGTTGATGCGCACCGTGAGCTCGGGCTTGCCGATCACCAGCGAGGTGTCGGGGTCGACCACGCCCGGGACCGCGCGCACCGCGTTCAGCACGCCCTGCGCGTAGGTGGCGAGGCGCGCGAGGTCAGGGCCGCGGAGGATGTACTGGATGCCGGCGCTGTCGGCGCTCGAGCCGCCGAAGACGTTCACCGGCGACACCAGCACGCGCAGGCGCTCGCGCTCGAAGCGCGGGAGCACCTCTCGACGCACGCGGTCCATGATCTCCTGCTGATCCTGCTGGCGCTGCGTGGTCTCGACGAGGCGGACGAAGATCTGGGTCTGGTTGGCGCCGCGGCCCGACGGGTCACCCGGCGGCGAGCCCGTGGTGCACACCGTGAGGAGCACGCCAGGGAGCTGGCGCACCTCGCGGGCGAGGCGGTCGGCGACGAGGCGCGACTGCTCCAGGGAGGTGCCCTCGGGGGCGCGCACGTTGATGTCGAAGCGCGACTCGTCGTCGAGGGGGAGGAAGGTCTTCGAGACGGCCTTCCCGAGCGGCACGACGCTCATGAAGGTGAGCACGAGCGCGATGCCGACGACCCAGCGGTGCGACATGGCGAACGCGAGCACCTTCAGGTAGCCCCGCTCGACGGCGCCGTAGAGCCCCTTTGACTCGCCGCCGTGGGCGCCGCGGGCGTACTCCTCGGGCACCTCGCGCGTGCCGTTGCCCCACTGGCCGTACGCGGCCTTCTCCTGGGGGCGGGGCTCGGGGGCGGGGTCCTTCCACACCGCGTCGAGCTCCTCCTCCTCCTCCAGACCCGCGAGCGAGTCGCGCTCGCCGACGCCCTTCTTCGCCTTGAGCCAGCGCGAGGAGAGCATCGGGGTGAGCGTGAACGACACCAGCAGCGACACCACGATGGCGAACGACATCGTGTAGCCGAAGGACTTCATGAAGCGGCCGACGATGCCGCCCATGAAGGCCACCGGGAGGAAGACGGCGATGAGCGAGAAGGTGGTCGCGAGCACCGCGAGGCCGATCTCGCGCGTCGCCAGGACGGCCGCGCGCCGCGGCGGCATCCCCTTGTCGTCGATGAACTTGAAGATGTTCTCCAGCACCACGATGGCGTCGTCGATGACGATGCCCACGGCGAGCGTGAGGGCCAGCATGGTGATGATGTTGAGCGTGAGCCCCATCGCCTTGATGAGCGCGAAGGTGGCCACGATCGAGGTCGGGATGGCGAGGGCCGCGATGAGGGTCGAGCGGCCGTTCCAGAGGAAGATGAGAACCACGAGGGCGGCGAGGAGGCCGCCGAGGATGAGGTGCTCCTCCACCGCGTGGATGGCGTTGCGGATAAACTCGCTCTCGTCCCGGACGATGCGCATCTCCATCCCCGGCGGGAGCGAGGGGCGGATCTCGTCGATGCGCTCGCGGAGCGCGTCGATGACGGCGAGGGTGTTGGTGCCCGACTGCTTGCGCACCGAGAGGATCACCACCTCGCGGCCGTTGACCGTCGCGTACGACGACGGGTCGGCCTCCTCGTCGGTCGCGCGGCCCACGTCGCGGACGCGCACGGAGAGGCCCCCGCGCATGGCGACGACCAGCTCGTTCATCTCCTCGATGGTGCCGACGCGGCCCTGGACGCGGAGGTTGAGCGAGCGCTCGCCCTGGTCGACCTGGCCGCCGGGCACCTCGACGTTCTGCGTGGCGAGGGCGCGCTGCACGTCCACCGCGGTGAGCCCGTAGCCCTGGAGGCGCGACGGGTCGAGCACCACGTTGATCTGCCGCTTGCGCCCGCCGAGCACCGTGACGCCGCCGACGCCCGACAGCGACTCGATCTGCCGGCGCACGCGCTTGTCGGCGTACTCGGTGAGGTCGCGCATGCCGCGCGCGCTCGACAGCGACACCAGCATGATGGGCGCGGCGTCAGGGTCGGAGCGCTCGACCCGCGGCTGCTGAATGCCCTGCGGCAGAATCGACAGCACGCGGTTGACGCGGTCGCGCACCTCCTGGGCCGCGACGCTGGTGTCCTTCTCCAGTTCGAACTGCGCGACGACGACCGAGAGGCCCTCGTAGGAGTTCGACCGGAGCGTGTCGATGCCGGAGATGGTGTTCACCGCCTCCTCGATCTTGTCCGTGACCTCCGTCTCCACCTGCTCGGGCGAGGCGCCCGGGAGCACCGTGGTCACCAGCACCACGGGGAAGTCGATGTTGGGGAAGCGGTCGACCGGGAGCCCCCGGATGCTCGCCGCGCCGACCACCACCAGCGCGAGGATGAGCACCCAGGTGAACACCGGGCGACGGACGCATACCGCTGCGAGCCACTGCATGGTTGTCCGACGCTCCTACTGCTCGACCACCTGGACGCCGTCGCCCAGGCGGGTGAGGTTGTCGGTGGCCACGCGCTCGCCGGGGTTGACGCCGCGCTCGACCACCACCGTGTCGCCCGTCCGCTCGGCGACGATCACCACGCGCTCCTGCACGCGGCCGCCCGCCACCACGAACACCCGGCTTGTGCCGGCCTCGCTCAGCACCGCCCGCGCGGGGATCGCGACGGCCGCCCGCTGCGTCCCGATCGCGATGCGCGCCGTGGCGAAGAGCCCCGGGCGCAGCGTCCCCTCCGCGTTGGGGATCACCGCCTCCGCGATGAGCGAGCGCGAATCCGCCCGCACCGCCGCGGAGATGTACCGGATCGTCCCCGTGAAGGTCTGGTCGGGGAAGGCGTCAACGCGCACCTCCACCCGCTGGTCGATGCGCACCTGCGCGATGCGCTCCTGCGGCACCTGGATCTCCATCCGCAGCACGTCGGTCTTCACCAGGAGCACCACCGCGCGCTGCGGGGTGACGTACTCGCCGACGTTGATGCGCCGCTCGGCCACCTCGCCCGCGAAGGGCGCCCGCACCACCGAGTCGCCGAGCGCGCGGCCGGCCTGCGTCGCCACCGCCTGCGCCTGCTGGTAGGCGTAGTAGGCGCCCCGCATCCCGTTGACCGCGCTGCGGTACTGCGCGCTGGCGGCCTCCGCCGACGAGCGGGCCCGCTGGAGCTCGGCGTCGCTGAGCGAGCCCGATCCGTAGAGCTGCTCGGCGCGCCGCCGCGCGTCCTCCGCCATGTCGCGCTGCGCCGCCGCGGCCCGCACCTCGGGGGCCTCCTCGGCGTTGAAGGGGCGCCCGCCCTCGAGCCCGAGCCGCGAGCGCGCCTGCCCGAGCGTCGCCTGCGCCTGCGCCTGCGTCGTACGGAAGTCGACGTCGCGCAGGCGGATGAGCGGGTCGTTCTCCCGCACGCGCTGCCCGCGCTCGACCAGCACGTGCATCACGCGGCCGGCGACGAGCGGCGTCACCTCGGACTGCATGTCAGCCATCAGCGAGCCGCTGGCCGAGAGCACGTCGTCGAGCTGCCGGGGCTGCGCCGCCGCCACGCCCGTGCGCACGGGCGCCGTCGGGTCGTTGGCCTGCGTGACCTGGGGTTGAGCGCCGCCGCGCTTGCACGCGGGGAGCGAGAGCGAGGCGGCCGAGGCGAGCGTCGCCGCCAGCGCGAGCCGGAGTAGGGGGTGTCGTCGGGGGATCATGGCCTCGAAAGGGGAGACGGGTGAATTCGATCGGGACCCGAACTATCTAGGCGCGGGCGGGGACTTGTCCAGAGCCAAAGGAGAAACTACATCGTTTCGTGCGCGATGCGGAGATTGGACGAATCCCGTGAGACCGAAATTGTTTCCAATGCATCGGAACCCGATGTATCTCACCGGGCGCCCCTGAGGAGGGGGTCCACCCACCCATCATGATCGACGCCAAGGTCACGCGGCTCACGGAGATGATCGAGCGCATCATGCGCTCGGCGCAGCGGCTCGTCCGCGGCGGCTGCGACGACGTCGACCTCACGCCGCCGCAGACCTTCCTGCTCCGCGCGCTCGACGCGCAGGGGGCCATGACGCTGGGGGAGCTGCGGCGCCACTTCAACGCCGCGCAGAGCACGACGAGCGAGATGGTGGGGCGCCTCGCCCGCTCCGGGTACATCACCAAGAAGCCCGATCCCAACGACCGGCGCTCGGTGAAGATCGCAATTACGGCGACCGGGCGGGCGGTGATGCGGGCACGGCTCGCGGAGCTGAAGCGGCGCCACCGGGCGGTGTTCGAGGCGCTGAGCCCCGAGGATCAAGAGCGCTTCCTCGGCGCGTTCGAGACGATCGTAGAGCTGATGGATCGGGCCGCGGGCAACGTGGCCTCTGGAGACGATGATGAAGCGTAGCGGGCTGTGGACGTTGATCTTGGGGATGGCGCCGGCGGCGGCTCTGGCGCAGCAGGCCCCCGTGGCGCAGGAGCGGGTGCAGGCGCCCGCGCAGGCCGCGCCGGTGCCCCCCGCGCCGCCGACGCTCCCCGCGGTGCTCACGCCGGTGCCGGGCGGGATGACGGTCGAGCAGGTGGCCGAGCGGGCGATCCGGGCGGCGGCGCAGGTGCGGGCGGCGGCGGCCAACGTCGACGCGGCCGACGCGGCGCGGAGCGAGGCGGGGCTGGCGATGATCCCGGGCGTCACGCTCCAGGCGCGCTACACCCGGCTGTCGAGCATCACGCCCCCGCAGCTCAATTTCGGCAGCGCCGCGGCCTTCTGCGTCAGCCCGCAGACCGCCGCGCTCTACGCGGGCACCTCGATGAACGGGCAGACCGTCTGCCTCAACCCCCGCGACTCGGTGGCGCCGCCCTCCACCGGCAACGCGGGCTTCTCCTTCCCGGTGATCCTCGACCAGTTTGTGGTTCGCGGCACGCTGACGGTGCCCATCACGGACATCCCCTTCCGCCTCGCGCGGATGTACGAAGCCGCCGGGCGCACGCAGGAGGCGCGGCGCTTCGACGCCGAGGCCACGCGGGCGCAGGCCGCCGCCGACGGCCGCGTCGCCTTCTACGAGTACATGCGCTCGCAGGGTCAGCTGGCCATCGCCGAGCAGGCGGTGGAGACGGTGCGGCGCCACCGCGAAGACCTCGCCCGCTTCGTCGAGGCCGGCACCGTCGCCCGCGTCGAGCTCCTCCGGGTGGAGGCCCAGGTGGCCGAGACCGAGCGCATGGCCGTGATGGCGCGCGAGGGCCTCGGGGTCGCCGAGGCCAACCTGCGCATCCGCATCCTGCAGCAGCCCGGCGAGCGGGTGACCCTCGGCGAGGCCCTCGACGCCCCCATCGAGCGCCTCCCCGGCAACGTGCAGGAGCTCATCGACCAGGCGTGGCGCTCGCGCCCCGAGCTCGCCAGCCTGGAGCGGCAGGTGAGCGCGATCGACGCCAACCTCGCCGCGGTGCGGGCGGGCTATTTCCCCAGCCTCGTGGGCCAGGCCAACCTCGACATCGCCAACCCCAACCAGCGCTTCGTCCCGAACTCGCAGGAGTTCAACACCACCTGGGACGCGAGCCTCATCCTCCAGTGGTCGCCGACCGCCGCCATCCAGAACGGCGCCACCGCGAGCCGCGTGGCGGCGCAGCGCGAGGCCGTGCGGGCGCAGATCGGCGCGCTCCTCGCGGGCGTCGAGCTCGACGTGCGGGGCGCGTGGGTCAACGTGCAGGGGGCGCGCGCCGCCATCGACGCCGCGGGCCGTCAGCTGGCCGCCGCCGAGGAGGCCTACCGCGTCCGCCGCGAGCGCTTCGCCGCCGGCAGCGCCATCTCCAGCGACCTCACCGACGCCGAGAACGACCTCCTCCGCGCCCGCTTCGCCCTCGTCAACGCCCACGTCGACCTCCGCGTCTCGCTCGCCCGCCTCCGCCGCGCCGTGGGCACGCCCGAACGCACCCGCTAGGATCCACCGCCATGACCACCCGCACCGATGTGTTTCGCGAGGGGCTCCTCGCCGGCAAGAGCGCCTTCGTCACCGGAGGCACCAGCGGCATCAACCTCGCCATCGCCGAGCGCCTCGTGCGCGCCGGGGCCTCCGTGGCGATCCTCGGCCGCAAGCCCGACAAGGCCCAGGCCGCGGCGGAGTCGCTCCGCGCGGTGGCCTACCCGGGCGCGAAGGTGCTCCCGCTCATCGCCGACGTGCGCGACTACGAGGCGCTGTCCGCTCGCCTCGCGGAGGCGCGCGCGGCCCACGGGGAGTTCGACGTGCTGGTGTGCGGCGCCGCGGGCAACTTCCCCGCGCCCGCCCTCGGCATGTCGGCCAACGGCTTCAAGGCCGTCGTCGACATCGACCTCCTGGGCACCTTCAACGCCTGCCGCGCGGCCTTCGAACACCTCCGCAAGCCCGGCGCCGCGGTGGTCAACGTGTCGGCCCCGCAGGCCTTCATGCCTACGGCGATGCAGGCCCACGTCTGCGCGGCCAAGAGCGGCGTCGACATGGTGACCCGCGTCCTCGCGATCGAGTGGGGCCCCGCGGGCGTGCGCGTCAACTCCATCTCCCCCGGGCCCGTCGAAGGCACCGAAGGCATGGCCCGCCTCACCCCCAACGCCGAGGCGAAGGCGCGCATCGAGAAGGGCATCCCCGTGGGGCGCTACGCCACCGCCGACGAGATCGCCGACGTGGCCTTCTTCCTCACGTCGCCCGCGGCGTCGTACATCACGGGCGCGGTGATGGTGTGCGACGGCGGCTGGTCGCTGCTCGGGTCGGGCGTCCTCTTCGGGTGAGCGCCACGGCCCGCGCGGCGGGTGAGCTCATCGAGCTCGGCCGCTTCGACATCCCTCAGGTGGCCACGCGCCGTCGGGTGCGCGTGTACCTCCCCGCGCGGCAGCCCAGGCGCACGACCCCACGGCCGTTGCTCGTCCTCTTCGACGGGCAGAACGCCTTCGACGACGAGGGCTCCTTCGCCGGCGGGTGGCACGCGCATCGCGCGGTCGATCGCTACGCGGCGCGGCGCGCGAATCCCCCCGTGATCGTCGCGATCGACCACGGCCACGAGGCTCGCATCCGCGAGCTCACGCCCCAGGGCCAGGTTGAAGCCTTCGTCGCGTGGATCGCGCAGACGCTGGTGCCAGGAGCGCGCAGGGAGTTTCGGCTCACCCACGAGCCGCACGGCACGGTGCTCGGCGGGAGCTCGTTGGGGGGCCTCGCCGCGCTCTACGCGCACTACCGCTTCCCCGAGGTGTTCGGTGGGGCGATGGGGATGTCGCCGTCGCTGTGGGCGGGGCGCGAGGCGATCGGCGCGCTCGTCACGGCGGAGGGGCTGCCGTGGACGTCGAAGGTGTACCTCGACGCCGGCGCGCGCGAAGCGGGCGGGAAGACGCTGGCCGCGGCCGAGCAGCTCGCGGGCCTCCTGCGCGCGCGGGGCTACACGCGCGAGCGGCTGCGGCTGCGGGCGGACAAGCGCGGCGCCCACAACGAGCGGGCGTGGCGGCGACGGCTGCCGGGGGCGCTGCGGTTTCTGTTCGGGTGAGGCGTCAGGGCCTTGCGGTGCGCGAGCGCGTGACCAAGGTTCCGCCTCCCAAAACGCCCTCGGCCGCTGCGTCGAGCGCTTGTTCAACTCCTGGGAGATGGTGACCATGCGATTCGTCGTGAACCCCCTCACGCTGTGCTTCCTCGGCTCGCTCGCCGCGTGCAGCTCCACGCCGGCCCCCGCGCCGCAGCCCGCGCCCACCCCGGTGGCTCCGGCCCCGGTCCAGCCCCCCGCCCCTCCTCCGGCGGCATCCACCGAGGCGGTGCTCCAGGGCGGACACATCACCCTCCGGCACCAGATCACCTTCGACTACGACTCGGATCACATCCAGGAGGAGCAGTCGCGGACGGTGCTCGACGCCCTGGTCGCGCTGATGCGTCAGAACCCCCAGATTCGCCGCGTGCGCGTCGAGGGCCACACCGACCTGCGCGGCAACGCGAGCCACAACCAGGAGCTCTCGCAGCGGCGCGCCCAGGCCGTCATGGTCTACCTCCGCGCGCATGGATTCGAGAGCATCCAGTTCGAGGCGGTCGGCTACGGGATGGATCAGCCGCTCTGCCGTGAGGACAACGACGCCTGCCACGACCGCAACCGCCGGGTGGAGTTCACGATCACCGACCCCGCCGCGGCGCCGTAACGTCTGTCGGCTGCGTCGCAGGGCGCGGCGGAGTGGGGACGGCGCTCACCCCTTCTTCCCCCGCCGCGCGCTCGGCTGCGCCCGCGGGGCCTTCTGCGCCTTCGTCGCCACGGGCGCGGGCGGCGCCTCGTCGCTCATCGCGGGCGCGTTGGTCTTCACCTCCACCGGCTCGGCGTCGCGCGCGGCCCACCACTGCGACAGCTTCGACCACAGCCCCTGCGCGGCCTTCCGCGACACCACCGCGCCGACGTGGCCGCCGTTGAGGTGCAGGCGCTCCTTGTCGGTCGAGCCCGCGCGCTCCACCAGCTCGACGGCGCTCTTCCACGGCACGATGAGGTCGTGCTCGAAGGTCACCGCCAGCAGCGGACACACGAGGTTCTCCAGCCGCACGCGCTCGCCGGAGAGGGCGAACTCCCCCGCCACGAGCGCCTCCTGCTTGTAGAGCTGCTCGATGTACGTGCGGAAGGCCTCGCCCGGCAGCGACACGTTGTCGTTGACCCACGTCTCCAGCGCGAGGAAGGCGTCGAGCCACTCGGCGTCCCACGCCCGATCGACGAGGCCCACCAGCTTGGCGAGGCTCATCGTCGGGCGCTGCATGAGGAAGGTCCCCTGCAGGAGCCGCCACGGCGCGTTGCCGAAGGCCGCGGTCATCGCGCCGACGTCGAAGCTCTCATTGGCCGCCCAGGTCGACAGGATGGCCTCATCGCGAAAACGCACGGGCGCCGCCAGCGTGGCCAGCGACGCCACGTGCTCGCGCCGCACCGAGGCGTGAATCGCCGCCATCGTCCCGCCCATGCAGTACCCCAGCACGTGGGCCTTGTGGCGGGCGGTGGTGCGCGCCGCGTGGCGAATCGCGCGCCCGAGGTAGCCGTCGCACACCTCGTCGAAGGTGAGGTAGCGGTCCTCGTCGGAGGGCGTGCCCCAGCGGATCATGTAGACGTCGTGGCCCTCGTTCACCAGGTGCTCGACGAAGCTCGCGCCGGGGCGGAGGTCGAGCACGTAGTGCCGGTTGATCATCGACGGGACCATCACCACCGGCGTGCGATACCGCGGCCCCTCGGGGCGCGGGCGGTACCGCAGCACCTCCATCTTGTTGTCGCGAAGCACCACGTCGGCGGGGGTCGCGCCGACCACGGGCTTCGGGCGCCGCGCGAGGCCGAGGAGGTTGCGCAGGCGGAGGGCGGTGCGGTCTTCGGGGGCGACCGTGCTCACGCCCGCGTCTCTGCGTAGAGGGCCTCGTACGCGGCGCGGTAGGCCTCGTACACCTTCTTGCGCCGCACCTTCAGCGAGGCCGTGAGCAGCCCCGCGTTCACCGTAAGAGGCTCGTGAAACACCTCGAAGCGCTTGATGGACTCGTAGCTCGCGAGCTGGCCGTTGACCCGCTCCACCGACTGCGCCACCAGCGCGCGCAGGGCCTCGTCGCGCGCGGGCGTCCGCTCGGCGCCGAGGCGCGCGGCCACCTCCGCCTCGTTGGGCCACACGCCCGCCACGAGGTAGCGCTTGCCGTCGCCGTACACCACCACGTGGGCGATGAGCGCGTCGTCGGCGAAGCGGATCTCGATGTTGGCGGGGGGCACGTTCTTGCCGCCCGCGGTGACGAGGATGTCCTTCTTGCGGTCGATGATCTGGAGGAAGCCGTCCTCCGTCCACCGCCCGACGTCCCCCGTCTTGAACCACCCGTCGTCGGTGAAGGCCTCGCGCGTTGCGGCCTCGTCCTTGTGGTACCCGCGAAACACGTTGGGCCCGCGCGCGAGGATCTCCCCGTCCTCCGCGAGCCGCAGCTCCACCGAGGGCATGGGCTTGCCCACCGTGTCGAAGCGAAACGCGTCGGGCCGGTTGAGCGTGAGCGTCGGCGACGTCTCCGTCAGCCCGTAGCCCTCGATGATGAGGACCCCGTGCTCGTGGAAGAACTCCTTGATCTCCCGCTTGAGCCCGGCGCCCCCCGAGAGGCAGAAGCGCAGCCGCCCCCCGGTGAGGGCCGCGAGCCTCTCGCGCTGCGCCGCAGCATCGGGCGCCGCCATGGCCTGCACCGCGAGCTTCTCCCAGTACGCCGGCACGCTCATGAAGACGTCGGGCTTCAGCACCGGCAGCTTCGCGAGCACCGACGCGGGGTCGCTGAGGTACGTGGTGAAGCCGAGGAGGTTGCCGAGGCCCATCTCGCCGAAGCCGAAGATGTGGCTCATCGGGAGCCACAGCACGTCGACGCCCTCCTCCGGCAGCAGCGGCGCGTTGTTGCGCAGCCAGTCCTGCGTGTTGGAGCCGACGTTGCGGTGCGACAGGGGGACGCCCTTGGGGTTGCCCGAGGTCCCCGAGGTGTAGAGCATCATGCCGGGGGCGTCGTAGTCCACCGCGTGGAGCAGCGTTTCGAAGGCCCCCGGGCTCTCCTGATCGCGCGCCGCGCCGCGGGAGCGAACCTCGCTCCAGCGCAGCACCCGGCCCTCGACCACGGCGTCGTCGGGGACGCTCTTCCCCTTCGCGCGGAGGTGGGCGAGCACCTCGCGGGCGTCGAGGGCGTCGTCGAGGGTGACGATGCGGACGACGTTCGCGTAGGCGTCCCAGGCTTCGAAGATGCGGCCGAGGAGCGCGGGCGTGTCGACGAACACCACCCGGGCGTCGGAGTGCGAGGCGACGTACGCCGCCTGCTCCGCCGTGCTCGCCGGGTAGATGGGAACCATCACGCCCTGCACGGCCTGGATGGCCAGCGCCGCCGAGGCCCACTCGACGCGGTTGGGCGCGAACACCGCCGCCCGATCGCCGGGGCGCAGATCGCCGCCCGCGAGGAAGGAGGCCACCGCGCGGATCTCGTCCGCGAAGGCCCCCCACGTCACGGGCGTCCACCCGCCGTCGCGCGTCGGGACGTGAAAGCGCGTCTTCTCACGGCGCGCGTCGAGCCAGCGGAACACCACCTGCGGAGCCGTCAGCAGCTCCAGGTACGGGGTCACATCCATGGGGGTTGCTCTCTCGGCGCGATGCTACACCGCCGCGCGGTCAGTGCTTCTTGGACTCGAGGTCGACGAGCTTTTCTTCGAGGTCGGAGAGGCGGCTCTGGATCTGGTTGAGCGCGTGGAGCGAGCGCTCCTGGTCGCGGCGGGTGGGGAGGCCCCAGGCGCTCCACCACGCGTCGGCCAGCTTGTCGGTGGCCGCCTTGGTCTTCATCATGGCGGTGAACATCGAGCCCGCCGGGGTGAGCACCGCGGGGCTCCGCAGCGCCTGCTCCGCGTAGCGCGCCGTGGCGTCTTCCCACGCGTCGAAGCCCTTCTTCCACAGGTCCCATGCCATCATCGTCGTCGCCTCCTTCGGGGGTCGTCTCATGACGGGTACACCCGCCTCCGACGGGCGGTCAAGGGGGTTTTGCTGCATTGCAGCAATCGCATCCCAGCCCCGGGTCGGCCGCGACGCCCCGACCGTCCCCGCGCGCTCCCGCGAGACGAGCGGGTCGCGGTCGCAGTAGACTCCGCGCGATGCGCCTCCCCTTCTTTCCTTCGACGCTCGTCGCCATCGCGCTGCTCGCCCTCTCCTGCACCTCGCGCTCGATCCCCTCGGGGCAGTGTGAGTTCGACCGCGACTGCAGCAACGGCGAGGTGTGCGTCGACAACTACTGCCGACCGCGCTGCCTCACCGTGCGCGACTGCCCCGCGAACTTCGGCTGCGTCACCTCCGGCCGGGCGGGCATCTCCGTCTGCGTCGCCCCCACCACCGTCGGCCCCGCGTGCACGCGCGACGGCGAGTGCGCGCCGGGCCAGGCCTGCCTCGACGGCCGCTGCCGCGCCCAGTGCGAACGCACCTACGACTGCCAGGTCACCAACCCCGCGGCCACCTGCATGGCGGGGCGCTGCGTGGTGGTGTGCGCCGCGGGTCGGGCCGACTGCGACCGGGTCGCCGCCAACGGCTGCGAGGCCGACCTCCGCGTGAGCCCCACCCACTGCGGCGCGTGCGGGGCCGCGTGCACCGCCGGCGCCAACCAGGACGCCCGCTGCACGGCGAGCCGCTGCGAGCGATCGTGCCGCGCGGGCTTCGCCGACTGCGACGGCAACCCCGCCACCGGGTGCGAGACAAACCTGCGCGACGCCGCGAGCTGCGCCGCGTGCGGCGTCCGGTGCCCCGTCGATCGCCCCCTCTGCGCGGGCGATCCACCCGCGTGCGCGTCGGCCTGCACCCGCCCCGGGGAGACGGCGTGCGGCGGCGCCTGCGTCGACCTGCGCGCCGACCTCAACCACTGCGGCGCGTGCGGGCGGGTCTGCCCCACGGGCCCCGCCGCGACCCCGACCTGCACCGCGGGGACGTGCGCGATCACGTGTGACGTCGCGGCGCGCCGCGCCGACTGCGACGGGGCGCCCGCCAACGGGTGCGAGGTCACGCTCACGAGCGACGTGGCCAACTGCGGCGCCTGTCGGACGGCGTGCCCGACGGGCGCCAACGCCTCCCCCGCGTGCATGGAGGCGGTGTGTCGGCTCGTGTGCAACGCGGGCTTCGCCAACTGCGACCTGAGCACCACCAACGGCTGCGAGGTGAACACCAACGCCGACGTCACCGCCTGCGGGGCGTGTGGACGGGCGTGCCCCACGGTCCCCTTCGGTCGTCCGGTGTGCACTGCGGGCGCGTGCGACGTGGCGTGCAACGCGGGCTACTCGCGCTCGGGAGGCGCCTGCGTCCCGCTCACCGCGCCGCGCCTCATCGGCCCCCTGTCCGGGTCGATCGGGACGACGCGGCGGCCGGTGTTCCGCTGGGCCTTCGCGACGGGGGATGGGCTCGACGGCGCGCGCGTGGAGCTGTGCCGCGATCGATCGTGCCGCATGGTGCTCGCGACCTTCGACGCCACCGGCACGTCGGGGCAGCCGACCGCGGCGCTCCCCGCGGGCGTGTACTTCTGGCGCGCCTATGGCCGCTCCGGGACGTCCGTCAGCGCTTCGCCGAGCGCCGCGGTGTGGCAGGTGGTGATCCCCGCGCGCGACGCGCCCGTCAACGCCGCGATCGGCACCTACCAGGACGTGAACGGCGACGGGTTCACCGACGCCCTCATCGGCGAGCCCTTCAACGACGCCGTGTACGTCCATCACGGCGGCGTCGCGGGGATCCAGAGCGCGCCGACCGCGACCCTCAGCGGCACCGGAGGCTCCGAGTTCGGCGCCTCGCTCGCGATGGCGGGCGACGTCAACGGCGACGGGTACACCGACGCCCTCATCGGCGCACCGGGCGCGCAGACGGTCGTCGTCTACCACGGGAGCCCCACCGGGCTTCAGCCCGCCACCTACACGCTCACGTCCACCCTCAGCGACTTCGGTCGCAACGTCGCGCGCGCCGGTGACCTCAACGGCGACGGGTACGGCGACGTGCTCGTGAACGCAGGGTCAACCGCGGAGGTCTACGCGTTCTATGGGAGCGCGACGGGGCTCCGTCCGATGGCGACGGCGACCCGGCTCCCCGCGCCGGCCGAGGGGCTCACGCTCGCGGTTCAGCCCTTCGCCGCCGGCGCGCCCCTCGACGGAGACGGCTTCGACGACATCGCCGTCGCGTACAACAGCGCAACGGGCGGGGGCGTGGTTCACTGGTTCCGCGGCGGCGCGACGGGGCTCGGGACGGCGTCGCAGGGGTCGTTCATGCTCCCGTCGGTCGACGCGCTGGCGAGCGCGGGCGACGTCGACGGCGACGGCTTCGCCGACCTCGTCGTGGGCTCGCCGGGTGGCGACGCGGCGCCCGGCGCGGCCATCTACCGCGGCTCAGCGACCGGCCTCGTCACCTCCACCGCCTTCCGCTTCACCGACCCGACGCTCTCGAGCTTCGGCACCACCGTGATGGGCGCCGGCGACGTGAACGGCGACGGCTTCGGCGATTTCGCCGTCGGCGACGACGCCTCCTCCGCGCGGGTGTACTACGGGCGAGCGACCCTCACGGCGCTGGAGTCGGTGCTGCTCTCCGCGCGCACCGGCGTCTTCGGCCACGCCTTCGCCGCGCTCGGCGACGTCAACCGCGACGGCATCGCCGACCTGCTCGTCGGGGCCCCCGACGCCCCGAAGGTGTTCTGCTACGGCGCGGCCTACTTCTACGCCGGGTCGGCCGCCGGCCTCTCCTCCGAGCGCGTCGTCCAGATCTCGCCGCGAGGCAAATCGTGCTCCGCCGGCTACGGCGCGACCGTGGCCCAACGCGGCAGCGCCCCGCGGCGACACCGCCAGACCACCTGACTCCCCGCACCTTGTGCCGTCACCGGGGATTTGTTGCGCCGCACCAATCCCCCCGTTGACAGCGTCTTCCGCCGGGCTCTACCCTGCGCGCCGTGCTGAGAAACATCGCCCTGCCTCTGCTACTGACCGCGGCCTGCGCGGGCGGCGAGGTCGACCCCCGCGAGGGCCCCGACGCCGCCACCCCCCGCGACGCCGCGGATGTTGCGTTGCAGCAGGATGTCCCCCGCGACCTCACCGTCGCCGACGCTCCCCCCGCGGACGACCTCCCGCCGCTGCCCGACGCCCCCGCGGGCGACGCGGCGGTGTGCTCGGGCAACCGCGACGGCGTCATCGCGCGCAACGAGATGGCCTTCCTCCTCGGCGCCTCCGTCCTCTACGCCGTCAACCGCATGGGGACCACCGTCGAGCCCATCAACACCGCGGCGATGGCGATGCCCTCGGGCCGGGTGTGGGACTTCTCCGCGCCCACCGCGCAGGACACGCGCGTGCTCGACGAGGTGCTCTCGCCGCGCGGGCAGTGGTGGTCGTCGATGTACGCCGACGCCACCTTCGCCACCATCATCGACCGCAGCACCAACCTCCTCGGCGTGTACCGGGTGAGCGACACGGCCCTCGAGCTCCTCGCCACCGTCTCCACCGAGGCCAACCGCACCAACCTGCGCTTCACGCCCCCCGTCGCCGTCCTGCGCTTCCCCCTGCGCGTCGGCGCCTCGTGGGATCAGACCGTGAACGGCGCGGGCACCTTCAACTTCACCCCCCTGGCCAACACCACCCGCTACACCACGGTGATCGACTCGGCGGGCGAGGTGTGGACCCCGGCGGGCCGCTTCCCCGCGCTGCGGATGCGCACCGACCTCGACCAGTCGATCCCGCTCACGCTCATTCGTGTGACGCGCAAGACGTACACCTTCATCGCGGAGTGCTGGGGCGTCATCGCCCGCGTCACCAGCGTCGACAACGAGACCGCCGAGGAGCTGCGCCGTGCGTCGGAGTATCGCCGCCTGGGCCTCTAGCCTCCTCCTCGGCGGCGTCGTCGCGGGCGGGTGCGCGTCGTGGCAGCGCCCCGGCGAGCCCCTCGGCGCGCGCCTCGACCCGGCGGTCGGCGCCCGCTACGTCCACGCGGGCGACGGCCGCGCGCTCTACACCGAGGTGCGCGGCGAGGAGTCGCCGAAGACGCCCGTGCTCCTCGTCCACGGCTTCGCGAGCAACCACGACGTGTGGGACCCGCTCGAGCCCACCCTCCGCGACGGCCGCCGCACCATCAACGTCGACCTCCCGGGCTTCGGCTGGTCGTCGCGCACCGAAGGGGACTACTCGCCCATCGCCCTCGCCCACGACCTCGACGACGTGCTCGAAGCCCTCCACATCCCGCAGGTGGACGTCGTCGCCCACTCCTGGGGGAGTTCCGTCACGCTCGCCCTCGCGCTCGAACACCCCGCCCGCGTGCGCCGCATCGTCCTCATCGGCGGGTGGATCTACGACGAGCAGATCCCGCCCTTCTTCCGCTGGGCCGCGCTCCCCGGCGTCGGCGAGATGCTCTTCTCCGCGTACTACACCGAGCGCCCCGCCGACCGCTTCCCCGCGGCCTTCGAAGACCCGTCGATCATCTCGCAAGACCTCGTCGACGCCATCGAGCGCTCGTTCGACCGGCCGGGCACCTCGCGGGCCGCCCTCGCCGCCGCGCGGGGCCAGCGCTTCCGCCAGCTCCAGGCGCGCTACCGCTCCATCCAGAACCGCTCGCTGCTCCTCTGGGGCGTCGAAGACCACGTCTCCCTCGCCCGCTTCGGCGAGCGCCTCGCCAACGAGCTGCCGCACGCCCGCTACGTCGCCGTACCGCGCGCGGGGCACTTCCCGATGGTCGAGGCCGCGGGGGTCACCCGCTCGCTCGTGAGCGAGTTTCTCGAAGGCGAGGGGCCGTGAGGTACAGCTTCTTCTTCGCCGCGCTCCTCGCGACGACGGCCGCCGCCGCGCAGGAGCAGTCGCGCACGCGCCCCGCCGGCGACGAGCACCGCGCCTCCGACGAGGAGCCCTACCACGACGCGCCCGGCGTCACGCCCATCGCCGACCCCATCCGCGACACGGCCAACGCGCCCGAGCAGCGCGTGCGCATCTCGGGCTTCCTCCGCACGCGCGGCGATTTCGCGCACAACTGGGACCTCGGCCGCGGCCCCACCCCCTCGATGCGCGCCCTGTGGCCCACGCCCTACACCACGGGCGCCGCGGCCAACACGCAGACCAACGTCGACATGCGCTTGCGCCTCGACGTCGCCATCGACGTGGGCTGGGGCGTCTCGGTGCGCGGCCGCCTCCACGCGCTGGACAACCTGCGCTACGGCTCGACGCCCGACGGGGATTTCTCCGGCGGCGTCGTCAACCAGCGCGGCAGCGACCGCCCCCTCGACCTCCGCCAGCTCTACGGCCAGGTGCTCCTCCCCTTCGGGATGCTCACCGCGGGGCGGATGGGCGCGCTCGTCGACTGGGGGACGGGCTTCTTCGTCAACGCGGGCAACGGCATCGACGACGACTTCGGCGACGTGGGCGACCGCGTGGCGTTCACGACGCCGCTCGCGGGCCTGCTCTGGACGGCGATGTACGAGGTGAGCGCGACGGGGCCTTCCACGGAGACGATCCGGCCCGACATCCGCCCCGCCTTCGACCTCGACCCGAAGGACGACGTCAGCACCGCGGCCCTCGCCATCTCCCGCTGGGATCTCCCCGCCACGCGCCAGCGACGTCTCGCGGCGCGGCGCACCACCTTCAATTTTGGCCTCGTCGCGAGCCACCGCTGGCAGAGCTACGACCTCGTGGCGGGCGACGAGCCCGCCATGCGGAGCGCCATCCCGCGCGACCTCGCGGCGTGGGTCGCCGACCTCTGGGTGCGCCTCGACGTCGGCCCGATGACCTTCGAAGCCGAGGCCGCGTACGTGGATTTCACCATCCGCAACGCCTCGCTCGACCCCGCGGCGCGCCTCGACATCGCGCTCACCGGGCGCCAGCTCGGCGGCGTCGCGCGCATCGACTACCGCGGCGGCGACCGCTTCTTCGCGCGGCTGGAGGCGGGCTTCGCGTCGGGCGACGACCGCCCGGGCTTCGGCGCCCGCCCCGGCTCGACCACGGCGCGCGCGGGCGACCTCGACGGGTTGCAGTTCGACCTCACGCGGACGCCGCGCGACACGACCGTCAACAACTTCCGCTTCCACCCCAACTACCGCGTCGACCTCATCCTGTGGCGCCGCATCCTCGGGACGATCACCGACGCGGTGTACATCCGCCCGATGGTTCGCTACCGCTTCGGGCCGATGTTCACGGTCGAGGGGGCCGTCATCACGAGCTTCGCGGTGGAGGCCAACAGCACGCCCTCGGGCAAGTCACCCCTCGGGGTGGAGCTCAACGTCGGGGCGATGTATGAGCAGGAGCACGGCTTCTTCGCGCGCCTCGACTACGGGCTCCTCCTGCCGCTCGGCGGCTTCACCAACGTGGTGTCGCGCGTCGAGCCCGCCCCCGCGCACGCGCTCCACCTCGTCATGGCCTGGCGGTACTGACCGATGAGACTCTTCTGCTTCGCTTCGCTCGTGTGCGTGCTGGGCTGCGCGGCGGCCCCGGTCGACCCGCGGATGGACCCCGACGGCGGCGGCTTCATCCCGCTCCCGGACGTCCCCGACGCGCCCTCGTGCCGCGGCAACCGCGACGGCGTCATCGATCGCGGCGAGGTGGTGTTCGCGCCGGGCGTGGAGGTGCGGTACCGCATCAACCCGCCGGGGACGCAGGCCCGCGTCGACCCGCGCGGCACGATGCGCGCGGACGGCACGCGCGCGTGGGACTTCCGCGACACCACGGGCGCCACGACGACGCTCTCCCTGCTCGACGCGCGGACCCAGTGGTTCGCGGCGCGCTATCCGACGGCCCAGTACGCCGCGCGGCTCGACCCGCGGGCGGGCAACCTCGGCGTGTACCGGGCCACCGACACCACCATCGAGCTGCTCGGCGTGGCGGGCGCGGCGGAGGCCGAGGGGACGCTGGTTCGGTACGACGTCCCGGTGGGGCTGCTGCGCTTCCCGCTGCGCGTGGGGGCGACCTGGACGGCAGAGGCGACCACGGTCGAGTCGATGGTGCAGAACACCCCCGTGGCCTCGCGCGACCGCTACGAGGTCGCCGTCGACGCGCGCGGGGAGCTGCGGCTCAACGAGATCACCTTCGCCGACGCGGTGCGGGTGCGGGTGGAGGTGACGCAGCGCTTCCCCGCCGGGCCGGGCGTGCGGCGCATCCAGTACCTCTGGATGGTCGAGTGCTACGGCGAGGCCGCGCGGATGACCTCCCTCGACAACGAGGTGAACCCCGACTTCACCATGGCGCTGGAGTTTCGGCGGCTCGGGCTGTAGGGCCTCACCGCGCCCGGCGCTTCTTCTTCACCGCGGGCTTCTTCGCCGCCTCGGGCCGCAGCTTCATCAGGTACAGCGCGCCGCTCGCGCCCTCGCCCGCGAGCTCGACCTCCGACGCGACGTCGTCGGTCACCTCGGCCACCACCCACCGCCCGCCACGGCCGTCGGCGAGCGTGTCACCGCACACCACGTCGCGCTCCACGAGCAGCTCGATGCCCGCGCTGCTCGCCACGCCCGGCGGCAGATCGTCGCCCCGATCGAGCGCGTACAGGCGATCGTCGTAGCGCCAGCGCGCATCTCCCTCGTCGGCCCCGAGCGCGGCGAGGCCCGCGAGGAGTTCCTCCTGCGCGGCCCGCACGTCGTCCTTCATCGCCGCGACGATCGCTTCGTGACGCTCGCAACGTTCACGCCCGCGGCGCGCGAACATCTCGACGCCCACCACCACCCCGCGCACTGTCGCCCGCACCGCGTCGTCGCCCATCGCCCCCGCGGCCGTCGGCGTCACGCGCCCCACGAGCACGTCGCCCGGCTCCACCACTGCGCCCAACGTCGCCACCCCCGACGCGTCGAGGTGGCGGAGCGCATGCGGCGCCGCGCCGGGCACATCCCGCGTCAGCTCCTGGCACCCGAGCTTCGTGTCGCGAACCTCCACGAGCACCCGCTCACGGTGGAGCGAGCGGAGCGCGCGGGCGCCGCTCGCTGACACCCGACACGTCCCCGGCGCGCGCTCGGGCGCGTACGTCACGGCGCAGGGACGCCCGAGCGCGAGCGTACCCCCTGCGACCGCGGCTCCCTCCGCGAGCACGTCGCCCGCCGTCACGCGCGCCCCCTGCGCCACCGTCGGCCGCAGCGAGAGCGGCGTCACCACCCGGGGCGCGCCCGACGACTCCAGCGCGTGGCACGTGGGCGCCTCCGCCCCGTCTTCGAGCACCCACACGCGACGGTCGCTCACGCGGTGCACCGTCCCCGCACGAGCGGCCACCACGAGCGAACCACCGCGCACCGCAACCGCCCTCGCCAGCGGCGTCTCCACCCGCGGCGGCGCAGCCTCGGCGAGCGGGAGCGCACGGAGCAGCGCGTCGCCATCTGCCGCCATCCGCGCCGCGAGCGAGCCGACCTTCCCCAGCGCCCCCGCGCCATCGATCGTCCTGTCATCCCGCACCGCCGCACCGGGCGCGAGCGCCGTACGATCCTCATCGTCGACCACCGTCCAACCGTGGGCGACGCGCGCGAGGGGGTTGGTGTCGTCGAGGTTCTCCACCCGCGGGGACTTCTCCAGCAGCGTATGGAAGGCCCGGGACAGCGACTTCGTGTGGATGAGGTCGTGGGGCATCATCGTCTCCATCGACCGCATCGCGACCGCCCGCTCCATACGTTTGCCCGTCGTCGTAAGGGGCGCCGCCAGCCCCATCGCCGTCGCGTCCGTGAGGTGATCGCCGACCGCGAGCAGGTGCTGGACCATCTCTCCGGTGTAGGTCGCGCGGCGCTGGAGCCAAAGGAGCGGCGTCCGCTCGACGCCGTTGGAGAGGAAGACGTCAGCCGCCGTGAGCAGCGGCACCTCGCCGAAGTACAGCTCCTGTTCCTTGATGTCGCGGATGAGGCGCTCGCCCTCATCGGCCTCCCAGATCACCAGCCGCACCGTGACCTTGATCGGCGCGGCGTAGGTCATCCCCCGACGCCTGCACTCCGCTTCGTCGTACTTCGGCCGCTCGATCGCGTACGCGACAAACTCCAGCGCCACGAGTTTGTCGGCGGTGGTCAGCGGAAACTGAACGCGGAGCACCCCCTGGAGCCCGACGTCATCCCGCTGGTCGGGGGCGATGTCGCGCTGGAGGAAGCGCTCGAAGGAGGCGCGGTGGGGGGACGGGGGGAGCTCAGAAGTCACAGTTGCGGGGCGTGCGCGGGAAGGGGACGACGTCGCGGATGTTCTCCATCCCCGTCACGTACATCACCATGCGCTCGAAGCCGAGGCCGAAGCCCGCGTGGGGCACGGTGCCGAAGCGCCGCAGGTCGAGGTACCAGCCGTAGTCCTCGACGTTGAGCCCGGCGGCCACCATCACGTCACGGAGCGTCTCGTAGCGCTCCTCGCGCTGCGACCCGCCGATGAGCTCGCCGATGCGCGGGACGAGCAGGTCGGTGGCGGCGACGGTCTTCCCGTCGGCGTTGCGGCGCATGTAGAACGACTTGATCTCCTTGGGGTAGTCGGTGACGAACACCGGCTTCCCGAGGAGCGTCTCGGCGAGGTAGCGCTCGTGCTCGGCCTGCAGCCCGACGCCCCACGCCAGCGGGAACTCGAACTTCTGCCCGCTCGCCAGCAGCCGCTCGACCGCCTCGGTGTACGTCACGCGCCCGAACTCGCTCGCCAGCACGTGCTCCAGGCGATCGGTGAGGCCCGGGCTGATGCGGT
>JBILLV010000226.1:0-14927 GCA_044375895.1 Polyangiales bacterium
GGAGCCCTTGCCCCCGCTCCGCGGGGGTGAGGGCGCGCGGCAGCGCGGAGAGGGGGCCGTGACGAGCGGCACCGTCACACGGTCCGCGATGCGTCAACGGCCAAACCTGAGTCTGACGGCAGCGGGGCCCGTCGTACCCTTGGCGGTTCCGAGGGGGGGCCGCACGCGCGCCTTGACCGCCGTCTGTCGGGCTCTCTATCCTCTGCCGCTCCGCTCGCTCCGAGGACCCGTAACGCCCGATGCACCTCCTCATCCTGTCGCGCAAGGCGACGATCTACTCGACGCGGCGCCTCACGGAAGCCGCCAAGGCGCGCGGCCACGAGGTGACGATCGTCGACCCCCTGGAGATCTCCCTCGTCGTCACGCGGGGCCGACCGTCGCTCTACCTCCGCGGCGCCGAGGTGTCGGGCTTCGACCTGGTGATCCCGCGCATCGGCGCGTCGGTGACCCAGTACGGCCTCGCCGTGGTGCGCCAGTTCGACATGATGGGCGTCCCCGTGCTCAACCACGCCGTGGCCATCGCCCGCTCGCGCGACAAGCTCCGCGCGATGCAGCTCCTCACCCGCAAAGACCTCGACATCCCCATCACCGTCTGCACCAAGACCTCCGCGCACATCGACGCGGCCCTCGCGCTGGTGGGCGGCCCCCCGGCGATCGTGAAGCTTCACCAGGGCACGCAGGGCATCGGGGTGATGCTCTGCGAGACGCGCCAGGCCGTGGAGAGCACGCTGGAGGCCTTCTGGACGCTCGGGCAGGACATCATCCTGCAGGAGTTCGTGGCCGAGTCGCGGGGGCGTGACATCCGCGCGATCGTGGTGGGCAACCGGGTGGTGGCGGCGATGCGGCGCAAGGCGCAGCGGGGGGAGTTTCGCTCCAACCTGCACCGCGGCGCGGAGGCGGAGGCCATCGAGGACATCGACCCCCGCTACGCCCGCGCGGCCATCGAGGCCTGCAAGGTGATGGGGCTCGAGGTGGCCGGCGTCGACATGCTGGAGACGCGCGGCGGCCCGCGGCTGCTGGAGATCAACAGCTCGCCCGGGCTCGAAGGCATCGAGCGGGCGACCCGCGTCGACGTCGCCACCGCGGTGATTCGCCACGGCGAGCGCTACGTCACGCGGCGCCCCAAGGGCAAGGCCGCCATCGCCGCAGCGGCCGACCAGGCCATCGAGGCCGAGCGGGTGACGCGCCGTCGGAGGACGCGGTGAGCGTAACGGTCGAGGCCCGCGGGGCCGCGCGGGTGGTCACCGTCGACCGCCCCCACCGCCGCAACGCCCTCGACCCCGACGCGCTTGTCGCCCTGCAGAAGGTGGCCCTCGCCCTGCGACGCGACCGCGCGGCGCGGGCCGTGGTGCTCACGGGGGCGCCGGGGGTGGGGGTGTTCCTCTCCGGGGGCGATCTGCAGGTGCTGAAGGACGTGCGGAGCGCCCGCGAGGCCCGCACGATGGCCCGCGCGGCCCACGCCGCCGTCGACGCGCTGCACGCCCTCGGGGTGCCATTGGTGGCGGCGATTCACGGCGACGCGTTCGGCGGCGGGTGTGAGCTGGCGGCGGCGTGCGACTACCGGGTGGCCGAGGAGGGCGTCCGCTTCCACTGGGTGCAGGCGCGCTTCGCGGTGACCACGGGCTGGGGCGGCGCGTCGAACCTCCTCGACCTCGTCTCCCGCGGGACGGCCACGCGCTGGCTCCTCACGGCGTCGCCTGTCCCCGTGGCCGAGGCGCACGCCGCGGGCTTCGTCGACGCCGTGGTGGCGAAGGGGACCGCGCTGGACGAGGCCGTCGCCTTCGCCGAGCGCGTCGCGAAGAACCCCGCGAGCGGTGTCGCGCGCCTCCTCACGCTCCTGCGCGCGTCGTCTCGGCTCGACCGGGGGGCGGCGCGGGCGCTGGAGCTGCGGGAGTTTGGCGCCGCCTGGGCGACGCCCGAGCACCACGACGCCGTGGCGGCCTTCCTCGCGCGCAAGGGCTGACGCCCACGAGATCGTTCGCCCTCGAACGATCTCGTGGGGTGACCGAACGATCGCGGAACTCAGCCCACGCGGCGGCGCCGACGCGCGACCAGGAGCGCCGCGAGGGCCGCGAGCATCGCCGCGCCGTGACGCGTCGACCGCCCCGGCGCCGAGCACCCGCAGCCGCCGCCCTGGTAGATCACCAGCGACGGGCCGCCGTCCATCGTCCCCACCACGTCGACCGCATCGGACGCTGCGTCTGCCGCCACGACTGCGTCCGGCGGGCTCACCGCGTCGGGCGCCGCGTCGACCGCCGCCTCCATCGCTGCGTCCATCGCCACGTCGGCTGCGGCGTCCTTCGACGCGTCGGCCGCCGCCTCCATGGCGACATCGGCCGCCGCCTCCATGGCGACATCGGCCGCCGCCTCGGGCGCGGCGTCCATCGTGGCGTCGACCCCGACGTCTGGGGCTGCGTCCATCCCCGCGCGGCACATCCGGGTCGCCTCGTCGCACACGGGCGTGGCGCCGCTGCACTGCGCGCTCGTCACGCAGCCCACACACGTCGCCATCGGCCCCGCGGAGCACACGAGCCCGCTCGGGCACTGCCCCCGTTCGCCCGGCGCCACGGCCGTTCGTGCGCACATCCCGTCGGCGCCGCACGCGTCGACCGTGCACGGATCGCCGTCGTTGCAGTCGATCGCCCCGGCGCAGGCCACGCAGCGGAAGCCGCCGCCCGTCGCGCCGACGCAGTAGGGGGTCGCCGTGGCGCAGCCCACGTCCACGCCGGTCATGGCGGTGTCAACGCACACCTCGCAGCGCCCGCCGCGCTCACCCACCGGGCGGCAGTGCGGGGCCATCGCCATGCAGCCCATGTCGGTGTCGGCGGGGGAGGTGTCGCGGCAGACGGGGGCGCAGGCGCTCATCGAGTCGATGCGGTAGGTGATGAGCGTGTCGGAGTTGTTGTCGCACGCGCCCGGGATGTCGGGGGTGGCGCCGCGAACGCTGCCCGCGACGCCGACGGCGAAGTCGTGGGAGGCCATCTCGGCCACGGCGCGGGCGAGCGTGGGGGAGGTCTGCCCGGTGCGCGTGAGCCCGCCGAACACGGCAGCCCGCGGCCCGGTCCCGGGGTCGTACTGGAGGAGCGTCGGCGCGCGAAACGAGGTGGGTCGGTCGGAGAAGTCCACCGCGCCGCCGACGTACCGCGCACGGTAGCTGGTCCACACGCCGACGCCCGGCACTGCGAGGCGCGCCGGGACGGTGGCCGACGAGGCGGGTTCGAAGTCGGGAACCACCACGCAGTCGGTCACCCCGCGGTGACTGTAGAAGACGCTCGTGTCGGGGTTGGTGCAGGCCCACCCCTCCTCGGCCGCGCAGGCCGGCGAGCAGCCGTCGCCGCCCGAGGTGTTGCCGTCGTCGCAGGCCTCGGTCGCCGCCCGCACGCCGTCGCCGCAGGTGACCCGGCACACCGACCGATCGCCGCGGCAGACGTACCCGCGCTCCGGGACGCACATCGCCGAGCAGCCGTCGCCGTCGGTGAGGTTGCCGTCGTCGCAGCGCTCGGCGCCGAACATCGCGCCGCTGCCGCAGACGACCACCGTGAAGGTCACGGTCGCGGTCTGGGTGACGCCCCCGAGCGTGCGGGTGGCGGTGGCGGTGTACGTCCCATCGGGGAGCGCGGTGGGGGTGACCGACCACGTTCCGTCGAGCGCGGCGATGGCGGTGAGCGTCTGAGCCCCGACGGTGACGGTGACGGTGGCGCCGGGCTGCGCGAGGCCCGTGATGGGCGGGCGCGCGGTGGTGACGGTGCTCCCGTTGGTGGGGCCGGTGATGACGAGCGGACCCGCGGCGCAGGATCCCGTCGGCGAGGTGATGGCGTTGACGAAGGCGGGGCCCACACGACCGGGGTTGCCGGGGATGGCGAGGGGGTTGACGTCGGCGATGCCGAAGACGCAGGCGCCGAGGCCGCCGTAGGACTGCGACGTGGGGAGCAGGAAGGCCGTGACGTCTGCGATGCGCGTGGTGCCCGCGGCGGGGATGGCGGCGCCCGGCGCGAGGTAGAGCGCGTTGTTGGCGGGGACGCCGTTGATGGAGCGGTAGTCGTTCGTCTGCATGGGGTTCATGCCGACGAAAGAGGTGCTCAGCGGGCTGTTGGTGTTGAGCGGGACGGGGAGCTGATCGGTGCGGAGCATCCCGATGGCGGTGGTCCACCCGCTGGCGGCGTTGAGGAGCGGCACCATGCCGTTGCCGTTGCCGCCGTCGACGTTGTCGGCGCTGCAGATGCTGCAGTGGTCGGAGAAGAGCACGAAGGAGCGGGCGGCCCGCGTGCGGACGGCGTCGCGGAGCAGCGTCCAGTTGCTCGTCC
Source organism: Polyangiales bacterium (assembly GCA_044375895.1). Classification (GTDB taxonomy): domain Bacteria; phylum Myxococcota_A; class Polyangia; order Polyangiales; genus CAISKJ01. The sequence goes on from JBILLV010000226.1 coordinate 4,305, forward strand.
CGATGCCGTTGAACGACGCCACCATCACGATGACGTCGTAGGACTCGCCGGTGGGGCGGCGCAGGTCGGCGGGGGTGAGCGTGACGGTGTCGAGGTCGTTGCGGCCCTGCACGTTGGCCGAGCCCACCACCGTGGCGAACTCCGACACCGCGGCGTTGTAGTACGACACCGCGCTGAAGCGGGTGCTGCCGTCGGCGAGGACGAGCACGCGGGTCTGCGCCTCGGCGGCGGTGGCGGCGGTGAGGGTGGCGAGCAGGGTGGGAAGGAAGAGGGCGCGAGGCGAAAGGGGGCGCATGTCCAGACGCTACCGCCGCGCGACGTCCCGGGGCCATGAGATTCCTTCCGCTGGGGCGGTCGCAGATTCTCCGCAGGAGACGCCAACGTGTCGCTCAGCGGTACCCGGTGACTGGCACCTGCAACACCTCGTGCTTCACCTCGGCGAGCATCGCGGCGTGGTCGTTGAGAAACCACGCCGTGTGCCCGCACCCCTGGCAGATGAGGAGCGACATCTTCGGATAGAGCACGTTGCCCCAGCCGATCTTCGCGTCGCAGGTGGTTTCGAGGTTGACGGTCTTGATGCGGGCGAAGGCCGCGGATCCGCACCAGGGACAGGGGTGGGAGGGTGTCATGGGACACGAAACCACGGCGAGGCGCTCGGTGACAAGGGGCGGCGGCCGATGGTTCGGGGCCGAACGAACGATCGCGCCTACCAGGGGATGAGCCTGCGGAAGCCGTGCGCGAGCACCACAGGGTACAGCGCCAGGTTGCGGAGCATCGCCGCGAGGGGGCTGTAGCGCGCCGTGAGGCCGTGGCCCGCGGCGAGGTCGTTCGCCAGCGAACGAAGGTGGGTCGGGCCGAAGGGGCCGTCGTGGAGGTGGTCGAGGAGGGGCGCGGGGATCCACCCGACGCCGCAGCGCGAACCGCCCCAGGCGCCGACGATCGCGCCGATGGAGTCGGTGTCCCCGCCCGCGGCGATGGTCTCTTGAATGGCGCGGAGGGGATCGTCGCCCCACCGCACGAACGCGTAGGTGGCGAAGCCGAGGGTGTGCACGACGAAGCCCGTGGTGCCCAGCTCCGTGGCCGCGACGTCGCGCTCGGCGCCAGCGGTCGCGAGCGCGATGGCGCGCGTGAGGGCGGCGCGCATTGAGGGCTCGTCGACCACGGCGAGGGCGGCCGTGCAGACGTCAGCGGTCGAACGATTGCGCGGCGCGGCGGCGACCTCGGCGACGTAGCGGGCGCCTTCCACCGCGCGCGGATCGACGTGGGTGACGCGCGCGAGGGCGTCGCTGGTGGCGCGGCGGAGGGCAGGATCGGGGAGGAAGGCACCCACCACGGCAGCGCGCATGGCGGCGCCATTGCCCGCGGAGTCGACGCCGGAGCGCGAGAGGCCGAGCGCGATGCGGCAACACGCGCGCACAGTGGCGAGGCCGACGCCCCACGGCAGGCGGAGAAACCACCCGAGGAGCGAGCGGCGGAAGGCGCGAGCGCAGGCGGCGGGGTCGGCGGGGTGGCGCGCGAGGGACTGGGCGACGAGGGCGCTCTGCTCGGTGTCGTCGGAGACGAAGCCGGTGCGGCCGAGGAGGTGGTAGCGATCGACGCGGCCGAAGCGGCGGGCGATGGTCTTCGCGGAGAGCCCCTCGGTGACGAGCCCGAGCGCGTCGCCGACGGCGGTGCCGAGGAGCGCGCCGAGGACGCGGTCGGGGTCCACGTCACGCCCCTGACGGCGCGGGTCGAAAGAACACCTGCCAGTAGGAGAGCAGGGCGCGGAAGACGGTCTCGTGGCCGATCACGTCGAGCATCGGTTGAATCACCTCTTCTCCCGTTTGAGCACGGGCGCATTCTCGGGCGATCGTGCTGAGCTTCTGGATTCGTTCGTTGTACGAACGATCGGAGAAGAGCTTCCCAGCGGTGCGTTGGCCGACGCGCGTCCTGGGCCGCCACGTCCCATCGCTCGGAGAGAACTCCAGGTGCGCGCGCGGATCGTCGAGGGTCGGTTCGAGGAGGCGGTCGTCGATCGTCGCGAGCACGGCGTCGGGAACGTATGGTTCACCCTCGCGCATTCCCTGGAGACACGGATCGATGAAGGGGCGTCCTGCGAGCGCCTCCGGGTGCCACGTCAGCTTCGCGCCGTTGCACGGACCACAGGCGGGTAGGAGGTTGGCCCAGCAATAGCGCAACCACGGGAAGTGCTCCTGGGGAAGGTAGTGCTCGACCTCCAGGGACTTGCCGAGCGGCGCCTCGCACCACGCGCAACGATCGCCGCTCATCGCGCGCAGCGCCTCGCGAATGGGGCTTTCGCCGCCGCGCTCCTTGTCGTTCCAACGGTCCCGGGGAGGCGCGACGTACCACTCCCGGAGGCGCTGCCCCCCATCCTCCCGCGCCGCGTCGATCCGAGCTGGCGGTGTCGGCCGCTCGAGGCGTCTCATCCCAGCAACTCGCGGAGCATCGAGAGCGAACGCCGACGCGGGTCCTCGGGGGCGAGGCGCGCGTCGATCTCCGCGTGGATCCCGAGGGCCTTCTCGCGAACCTGCGCGTCGCGGGCGACGGTGAACTCCCGTACGGCGCTGCTGAAGTCGATCATGACGTCGCCGAGGGGGCGCGCGGACTCCGGGGCGTCGCGGCCGGGGAGCGGGAGGTCGACGTGGAAGCCCTCCGCGTACACGTCCGCGAGGTACCAGTCGCGCGGGCTGCCGAGCGAGCGCGAGGTGACCATCGTCCCGTCGCGGAGGATCTCGATCGCCTCGCCGGGCTCCGTCTGGCGCACGACGAGCGGCGAGTGCGTCGTGACGTAGAAGGTCGTGTGGGGGAACGACCGCTTGAGCAGGTCGACGACGCGCGCCTGCCACTGCGGGTGAAGGTGCGCCTCGATCTCGTCGATGAACACGACGCCGTCGAGCTCCCGAAGGTTGGGCACCGAACCATCGGGCAGCAGCGCGGCCCAGCCGGAGTATCCCGCGACGATCTCCTGGAAGATCTTGAGCACCGCGATGTACCCCGTGGCGAGCTTGTCGATCGGTCGCCCCGCGAAGACGAGCGCGCCGTTCTGGTAGGAGAGGCCGATCTGCGGCGGGCCGTCGGGGCGATCGACGACAAGGCTCGCGAACTCCTTCGGCTCCAACTGCTGGAGGAGGCGCAGCGTCTCCACGACGGCCTGCGCGTCGTTGTCGTTCCCAGAGATGAAGGCCGGGTTCACGAGGAGCCGCGAGGCGAACCACTCTGCGGGCTCCTCCACCGTGACCAGCTCACCGGTAGCAGCGCGCCACGTCTTCTTGAAGGCCCGGATGAAGCGCTCGGTCTTGCTCCCGAGGAGCTTGAGCTGGTGCGCGTCGACGTTGGGGGTGTGTCCCCGCTCGCGCGCACCGACGAAGACGATCGGTCGGTTCTCTGCCGCGAGGCCCATGCGCTTGCGGACGTCGTCGTCGGTTGCTCGCTGGATCTCCATCTGGGTCGCAATCGCCGTCAGCGAGCTCTCGCCAGGCAACGACGCTTCGCCCTTGGTGATTTGATCGTTGATCGTGATGGTCTTCGCGAGACGCATCCGTAGGATCCCCAGCGCCTCCCCGACCGCGGGCTGCGCGAGCGTCCCGCTGAATCGCTGCTTCGTGAAGGCCGGCCGCAACATCGCGTGTTGAAGCAAGGACGTGCGGGCCAGGTGTTCGATGAGGTGCGTCTTGCCCACCCCGTTCACCCCGACGAGGCAGTGAAACCTCCGCGCCGGGTCGAACGCTACGTCGAAATCGAGCCCGGCCTCCGTCTGCCACGCCTTGAAGCTGCGGATCATCTGCGCCTCATGGAACGCGACCCCAACGCCCGCCGTCAAGCCCGCGCCGCGCCGGCACCAACACGCTCCAGCGCCCGCGAGAGCAGCTGCGCGTCGATGTCCGTCGCCCCGCGCTCCACGGCCCGCTCCAGCTCCGCGATGGCCGCCGCGCGCACGGCGCCTGCGGTCACCGCCACCGTGGCGACGAGCTCGTCGTGCGCGCCCATCGCCGCCAGCGCCTTCACCGCCGCCAGCGCCGCCGCGGCCTCCTTCGCCTTCGCGGGCGTCCGCGCGGCGCACGACACCACCGGGGCCGCCACCTCACGCCACCGCCGTTGCAGCACCGCCAGCACCCGCGCGCGCCGCGCCTCGATCGGCGACCGCAGCAGCGCCATCAGCGCCGGCATCAGCGCCTCCCGCGCCCCATCCGCGATCGGCGGAACGAGGCCCGCCAGGAAGTCCCCCTCATCACCCACCAGCAGCCCCATCACCGGGTGGAGCTCGCCCGAGGCCACCTTGCGCTGGTGCTCCTGCCGGTGGATCACGCCGCGCACGCCGTCGCGCATCTGCTTCGCCATCCCCCGCAGCCGCTCGCCTTCCTCGCGCACGCCCACCGCGCGCGGCGTCACGTCGGCGAGGCCGCTCACCGCCTGGGGCATGGGCTTCTGCGCCGCCGCGAGCTCGGCGAGGGCCGCGTAGCCGCGCGGGGTGACGGGCGCCCGCGCGAGCGCCTCCACCGCCGCGAGGCGCGCCGCGGGAGGGAGCCACGACGCCAGCGCCACACACGCGAGGGCATCGGTCCCGGTGGGGCCTTCCACCTGCGCGAGGGGGCCGAGCTCGTCGGGCGCAGCGAAGGCGGCGGCCCCGGCGAGCACACGATGCCCGCGCGCGTCGCCACGGCGGGTGAGCTCGGCGGCGGGGCTGAGGGGTGACTCACCGCGCACGACGCGCTGCGCGAGGCGGTCGTTGGCGCCCGCTGGGAGCGCCCGGAGCGCCGCGCCGATGCCCGCGACGTCGGTGAAATCGAAGGGGTCGCTCATCCCTCGCCGATCCAGCGTTCGAAGGCGTCGCAGGCGGCTTCGAAGGTGCCGCCCTCGGTGCTGGCGACGGTCTCCCGGCCGTGAATCACGCGGAGCTTCATGTCCATCTCCACCGGCCCGCCGTGGTGCGGAACGTTGGGGAGACGCGCCACCTGGGCGCGCGCGACCGCGATGGCGTCGTCGGCGGTGAGGTTGCACGCGTCGACGAGCGCGTCGGCCGACAGGGCGGTGCCGGTGAGGGCGCGCAGCGTTTCGTTGAAGGTGGCGGCGTTGCCGGGCTTCCAGTAGTGCTCGGCGAGGTCGGGGCCGATGCGCGGGTTGTCGACGAGGTGACCGTCGCGCTTCATGAAGTGGGCGCGCGTCTGGAAGACCGCCATCTCGGCCATCACGTAGCCGTGGTAGTACGCGCTCGCTTCGCCGGAGAGGAGGTGGGGCACCGCGAGGACGGGGCGCACGCCCGACGAGAGGCCCTGCAGGTCGCGCTCGACGTCGCGGAAGGTCGCCTTGACGCGCTCGGGGGTGAGCTCGGCGTCGGGGATCTCATAGAGCGCGCGCTCGGCCATCGGGACGGTGAGCATCGCGCGCACGTCCCACGCGCGCATGGGCTGCGACTCGCGGATGGCCTCCTCGATGAGGGCCATGGGCATCGGCGCGCCCGCGCGGTCGGTGAGGTAGCGCGCGCGCCAGTCGGCGTCTTCGAGCAGCGAGTCCATGAACATCGACTGCGTCTCGGCGTAGGCGACCGAGGTGGGCGCGAACTCCTGCGCGAAGCACGGCGCGTCGGAGAGGATGTTGCTGAAGTGGGCCGCGTGGCCGCCCTCGTGGAAGAGCGTCTCCGTCGCGCGGAGCCCCGACCCGACGGCCCCCGGGACGGCGTTGGCGGTGAAGTTGATGCGCGCCGGGCGCCAGGTGCCGTGGTCGAAGAAGGCCGCTTCGGGGCCGTGCATGAAGCCGTTCTCGTACTTGCCCGCGCGGTCGACGAGGTCGAGGGTGAGCGTCGCGCCGCGGAAGCGCACGCCGAGGTTCATGAACGACGTCCCCCAGTGGCGGAGGGCGCGGCCGAAGGAGAAATAGGGGTCGAGCTCGGCGGCGATCTTCCCCGCGCGCAGGAACAGGAAGTTGTACGGGTCGAGGGAGCCCGCGCCGTGCGTGCGTTCGAAGCGGGCGAGCTCCTCCTTCGCGCGGGCGGTGGTGCGCGCGGCGAGGTCGCCGAGGGCCGCGAAGAGCTCGCGCTTGGCCATGCGCTCGACGACCGCGACGCGCCACGCGTAGTAGTCCTCGTGGCCGAGGGCGCGGCCGAGGGCGTTGCGACGCCGCACGATGTCGAGGAAGCCGTGCTCCATCACGTAGTCCTCGATGGAGCGCATCGCCTCGAACGCGGCCTGGCGGCGGGCGGCCGACGGGTCGTTGCGCAGGAGGAGCGCGAGGCGGTTGCTGCTGGCCTCCACCCACGCGCCGGTCTCCGGGTCGGTGAAGCCGAGCTTCATCTTCGCGCGGGCCTGCTGCAGCTCGCCCTCGCGCTCCACGATCTCCTCGGAGAGCTTGCGCCCCTCGGGGCTCTCGATGGTGTTGGCGGCGAAGAGAGCGATCCACCCGCCGAGCACCGTGCGCTCGCCGGCGCTCCCGTCCCCCTGCCGTTCGAAGTCGCGGAGGGTCGCGAGGCGCTGCGGGTCTTGGAGAAAGCGGTTCATCGCGATCTCGGCCTCGCCGTGGTCGCGCTGGGTGCGCGCGGCGTCGTCGGTGAGGCCCATCTTCGCGGCCCAGAAGAGGTCTTCCTTGCGGGTGTGCAGCTCGGTGAAGGTGTCTTTGAGCGCGTCGAGGGTGGCGGCGAGCGTGGTCATCGGACCGCGGAGCCTAACGCCGCACCGCCCCCGGAGGGAACCTCCCGCGCGCGCGAGAAGCGACGTCGCTCAGACCGACGCGTCGGCCGCGGCGCGCGGCGCCAGCGGGCGCGCGGCGCCGTCGAGCAGCCCCAACGAGGCCAGCACCTCACGCGCCGACGCGAACGAGAACGCGCGCAGGAGGGTGGCGAGGCGCTCCTCCATCGCGTCGAGGTTGTGGTAGCCGCGCCACGACGCGAGGCGGCCCGTGGCGAAGCGCGGCTGGGCCGCGTCGATCTCCCAGGGGTGGAGGTACACCATGCACGGCCCCTCCGCGGCGACCCGCTTCATCGCGGCGAGGGTGTAGGCCATCGGGAGCAGCCGCAGGTAGCCGCCGCCCCCCACCGGGAGGTTGCGCCCGAGCACCCGCATCGTGCTGCTGGGAAACTCCACCAGGCCGCTCCCCTCGCCCGCGTCGATGCGATGCGGGAGGCGCGGCGCGTCGGGGATGCCATACCGATCGTGGCGGATCGGGAACACGCTCGCGTCGTACCGGAAGCCCTCCTCGCGGAGCACGTCGAGGGCCCAGAGCGTGTCCTTCACGACGGAGAAGGTGGGGGCGCGGTAGCCGTCGATGCGCACGCCCGCGAGGTCTTCGAGGGTGGCCCTGGCGGCGCGGAGGTCCGCGCGGAAGGCGTCGCGCGAGAGGCGGGTGATCATCTCGTGGCCGTCGCCGTGACAGGCGAGCTCGTGGCCCGCGGCGACGATGCGCCGGATGAGGTCGGGGTGACGTCGGGCGACCCAGCCGAGGGTGAAGAAGGTGCCGTGGACGCGCTCGCGGGCGAAGAGGTCGAGCAGGCGATCGGTCTGCCAGACGACGCGGCTCTCGAGGCGATCCCACTCCGAGCGATCGACGACGCCGACGAGGCCCTCGACCTGGAAGTACTCTTCGACGTCAACCGAGAGGGCGTGGAGGTGCATGGGAAGCAGTGGCGGCGTTCAGGTGCGGGTGAAGGGACCGACGGGCTGCGGGCCGACGCTGACGATGTCACCTTCGATCGCGCGTTGCCGCGGCGGCTGCGGGGAGACGTGACGAACGCGGCCGCGGGTCGGCATCGGTCGCGTCGTGGGCTGCGGCGGCAGCGGATGCGCGTTGGGGGGGCGATGCGGCGGCGTCGTGGGCATCGGCGTCACCTCGCGCATCCCGCCGTCGACCTCCGTCGGAGGCACCACCGCCGGCGGCGTCACCACCGGGGGGCGCGGCGTGGTGGTGACCGCCGGGGTCTCACCGGGCGCCATCGCGCGCGTGCTCCCGTGCCCCACCACCCCGAGGGCGACGCCGATCTCGCGGAGCGCGTCGGGCACGTCGCCCCGACCGGCCGCGCGCACGCCCGAGCGACCGTGCGACTCGAGCTCCTCGGCGCGCGTCGCTCCACAGACCGGATCGTGGCAGGCGGGGATCACCACCCCGCTCGCGAGCACCGCCGCGAGCGCGGGGAAGCGCCCGGCGTAGTCGCTCGCCGCCGGGACGCGCCACTGCGGCGATGGTGTGCCAGAGAGGGTGCGGGGGATCGGGAGGCGCGGGCGGTCGGTCATGACGAGGGGGTTCCCGTGGGGGGCCGTGGGAGAGGGCCGACGGGCATGGGCTCGCCCGCGGTGTGGCGTGGTGCGATGGGGACGGGCGGAGGGGGCGCCACGGTCTGCGGCTGCGGCGTCATCGGCCGAGGAGCCCCCGCGGGCGGAATGGGGCGATGCACCCGCGTCGGCGTCGTCGGAGGCACCTGCACGGAGGGCACCGGGGCGACGCGCATCGCCCCCCCGCTGGGCCGAATGCGCTCCCGGGGGCCGAGGGTCTCGGGCGGCACGACGGGGGGCGTCACCACCACGGGCGGCGTCACCACCACGGGCGGCGGCGCGCCGGAGGGGTGCATCGTCGGCGTCACCGTCGTGGACGCGTGGCGCACGACCCCGAGCGCGACGCCCACTTCGCGGAGGGCCTCGGACGCCTCCCCGCGCCCCGCGGCGCGCACCCCGAGGCGGCCGTGCGCTTCGAGCTCATCGGCGCGCGTGTCGCCGCACACCGGGTCAGCGCAAGCCGGGACGAGCGCGCCCCCTGCGAGCACGATCGCGAGGGATGGAAAGCGGGCGTCGTGGCGCGCGGCGTGGGGCGTACGGAGCTGCGGGGTGGGGGTGGCGGCGAGCGTGCGCGGGGGCGGAGGCTTCATCACGGTCACCGATCAGGTGCGGGTGGTGCGAGGGTGGGAGAGCTCGCTGGGCAGCGGGCTGACCGCGCCGAGGCCCCCCGGCACCGCAGGACGAGGTTGTGGGACGTGCGGGGTAGGCCGCGGGGTCGGGGTCACCCGGCGCATCTGGCCGGGGCGCATCGGCGCAGGCTCATGGCCGGGCGTGGTGACCTGCGAAGGCGTCGGCGGCGTCGGCGGCGTCGGTGACACCGGCGCCACCGCCCCACCCCCGGTCACGGGAAGCGGATCGATGCGCGGGGGCGTGGGGTTGACCACCGGCATCGCACCCGGCGCCGGAAAGTCCCGCGGCCCCTGGGTCGTGGTGCGGGTCGACGTACCGTGAGCGACCACGCCGAGCGCGACGCCGATCTCGCGCAACGCACGGGTCCCTTCACCGCCGCGCGCGGCCTGGGCGCCGAGGCGACCGTGGGCTTCGAGCTCGTCGGCCCGCGAAGCACCACACACCGGATCGGCGCAGGCGGGCGCGACCACTCCCCCCGCGAGCACCACCGCGAGCGTCGGGAAGCGCGCCTCGCGGACGGTGGGCTGCGGAACACGAACCGGCGCAGGGGGCGTCGCCGAGAGGGTGCGGGGGCGGAGGCGCGGCGGGGAGATGGGCTTCATGATCGCTCCTAGGGGACACCCCGGGTGGCGGCCATCTTGGACCCCCAGGCGGGCGATTCGCAACGGGCGGTCGAGAGATTCCGATCTTCGTCGCGAGGGCGCCGAAGCGTCAGTTGGCGACGGGGCGAACGACCTGCTCGCGAGGCGCGTTGGGGTCGACGTAGCCGATGGCGTCACGGGCGCGCTGGAGGGCCTGCTCGGTGGCCGGCGTGAGGTGCCAGTGGGGCCGCACCTGACCGTCGGTGTCGTCGTACCAGCGGACGAACATCAACCAGTCGCGGGCCTGGATGCGCGACGAGCCCGCGCGGACGGTGTTGTACCCGACCTCCCCCTGGCTGGTGACGAGGTCGATGCGCCGATCGGGCGGGAGCGAGCCCTTGAAGGGGTCGCGGGTGGCGATGGTGGTGAGGCGATAGGAGCCCGAGGTGGTGGACTCGCTGCCCGAGGTGACCGTCTCGACGCGGACGACGGCGATGATGTCAGCCCCGCGGGCGCACCCGTCGATCTGCCGCCGCCAGTCGCTGGCGACGCGCCCGCCGAGCTCTTCGACGTTCTCGACGTAGTCGACGGAGTCGTCGAAGAAGGTGCCCAGCTCGGTGGTGAAGGGTCCCGACACCGTGCGGTTGCCACCCGCGGCGGCGGTTGAGCCCGAGCACCCGAGGGAGAGGGCCAGCGAGACGAGGAGGAAGGCCGTCCGTACCATCCCAGGATCGGTATCACCGCGGGGAGATGCCGTCGAGGGTGTCGTCGCGAAGTCTCGCCGCGCGAAGTGCCCAACGGTCGGGCGCCGTCCCCAACGATTCGCAACGATTTCCCACACGAAGACTCCGTGGTTTCGCGACGCCTGCTGCCTAGAATCAACCCATCATCCGATGGGCACCATGACCTTCGCTTCTTCGCCGCGCGGCCCCGCCAGGGCGCTCGTCACCGCGCTGATCGCGACGCTCTCCTGCGCGGGCGAGGAGCCCGCCGCGCCCGCCACAGGGCTCGTCCGCGTGCCGCTCACGGAGGGCGCCTGCCAGATCGCGGACGCGACGATGGCGCCGGACTCGCTGCGCCGCGTGGCGTGTGCGGCGGACTTCAACGCGCTGGCGTCGGCGCCGCTCGACGTGACGCTGCCGGGCGCTCGTTCGGTG
>JBILLV010000028.1:0-49583 GCA_044375895.1 Polyangiales bacterium
CGGGTGCAGGTGCGCGCGCTGGTGGACTGCCTCGCGGGAACGCTGCCGGCAAACGCGCCGGTGCTCGATGTCGGAGCCTGCGAGCAGTACTACCGCAGCGACATCGAGCGCCTCGGACCCGTACTGGCCCTGGACGTTGCCGTGTACGGGGCCACTGACGTGATCGGCGATGCGCACGCGCTCCCCTTCCGCGACGCTTCTCTGGGCGCCGTGGTGGTCATCGAGGTGCTCGAACACCTGCGACGCCCGTGGCGCTTCTTTCAGGAAGCCGCGCGCACGCTCGCGCCCGGTGGCGTGCTCGTCGGCGTGGCCCCGCAGTACTGCCCGACGCACGGGTTTCCCTACGACTTCTTCCGGTACACGCGCGGAGGTCTCACATCGCTGGCGGAGGGCGAGGGGCTCGCCGTCGAACAGCTCTGGCCGCTGGGAGGACGCTGGGGCACCCTGCTCCATTGGTACTGGGCCAATCACGCGCGGGAGAATCCCTTGCGACGGGTGCCTGGCGTCGGCGTCGCATACCACGCCTGGTTTCAAGCTGTCGCGAAGGCACTCGACACGCTCGACGCGCGCGATGGACGTGGAGCCAATGCGCCGATCGCGGAGCACCAGGACCACGTCGGCTGGAGCTTCGTGTTCCGCAAGCCGCGCACGTAGCCCCAGGCCCCGAGTCATCCACAACGACGATAGCCCCTGCGGTTCATGCGACCTCACCGTCGCATGAACCGCAGGGGCTACTCCGTTTCGAACAGCGCGCTGGTTGCAGCGCGGGTGCGATCGCTACGTGTGCGTTGCAGAGACGTCGGCACGCGCGGCGTGACGGAGCCAACTCCATAGGAGTGACGCGTCGACCCCGATCCCCTTGGCTGTCGCGTACCACGCGAGCGTGCGGAGGCGATCTTCTTCGTGGAGGCATTGCTCGGGCAGCGCTCGCTCGACCGCAAGGAGCCCACGTGGTGCCGCCTTCGCTGCGCGGACGAGCCCCTCACTGAGTCCTTCGGTGACGATCACCGGGCGGCCCGCACCGAGCCACCGTCGCTCACCTCTCGCCACCTCTGCGAGCTCGCCAAACGCACGGCGTGTCCGCGCCGTCCCCCACGCGACAGGGGCCAGAACCGCCAGCGCAGCCAGCGCCAGACCTCGTGAAATCCAAGCACCGGAGCCGCCGCGCGCCTCAAGCAGAAGAGCGTCGTCCATTCGCGCGGTAGCGCCGCTCTCCCAATCGTGAACCCCGTCCACCGTCACCGAACATCGCTCAAAGGCGAGCCCTTCGCCGACGACGGTGTCGGCGTCCACCGTAGCGTCACGCACGCGCGTGCCAGCCGAGAGCACCGTCCGCGCTCCCAGCACCGCGCCGGGTCCGATGGCCGCGCCGGCGCATACGAGGGCATCTGAACCCAGGAAGGAGGGTCCTTGCACCACAGCGCCCTGCTCGACCATCGCACCGCGCGCCGACCACACCCCAGGCGCGATCTCCGCCGCGTGGATGAGGACGCCCGTAAGGCTCCCCGAAAGCGCGAGGAGTCCCAGAGCGTGCGCCTCGGCGGGTCCCCCCAGCGCAGCGCCCCAACCGTCGAGCGACAACTCCGCGCTGGCCTCCGCGACGTTTCGATCGAGCAACTGGACCGTCGCCCGACCGAGTCCGCGAAGACCGGTGGAAGCGAACACGCCCCGGGCACCAGGCCCGCGCGCGAAGAGAGGGCTCGGGTCACCCTGCGCAATCTCGTTGGCGGCGATTGCGAGGAAGGGGCGCTCGCCGAGCCCGGCGCGCCGCCCCAACTCGACGGGACCGAGCGGGCGTTCGGTCAGTACACATTCGACGGAAGCTGCGGCCGCGTGTTCGCCGAGGACGCGGTCCACGGACTCCCACACGGGTGCGTCGGCGACGAGTTCGAGCACGACACGATCGCACCCGACGCCCTTCAACCATTCGAGCTGACGGAGCAGGAGCGGCGCGCCGGCCACGTCCCAAGCGATCGCCGACGGGCAGTCGCGCTGTGAGAAGATCACCGCATCCATGGATCGAGTCCTTTCTTCAATAGGCCCCGCGGCCCGAGAGCACGGCGGGCACGGTCTTGGCGACGATCGCGACCTCCTCCAGGGGTTTGACGCGATCGATGTACTCGATATCGAGCTCTACCTGCTGTTCGAAGGTGAGGTCGCTCCTGCCACCGATCTGCCAGAGGCAGGTCAGCCCGGGGGTGACCTCGAGGCGTCGCAGCGCGCGGGGTGAATAGAGCGCCACCTCGCGCCACACTGGCGGGCGCGGGCCGACGAGGGTCATGTCGCCGCGGACGACGTTAAGGAGCTGCGGGAGCTCATCGATGGAGAACTTTCGCAGCACACGCCCGAGCGGCGTCACGCGCGGATCGCGGACCAGCTTGAAGCGCACGCCGCTCATCGCCTCCGGGTTGGCCGCGGCGAGCGCCGCCTTCATCGCGTCGGCCCCGTGCACCATCGTGCGAAACTTGTAGAGACCGAAGCGACGTCCGCCTCGGCCGACGCGCTCCTGGCGGAAGAAGACAGGCCCCGCGCCCTGCACCTTGATCGCGACCGCGACGGCGGCGAAGAGCGGTGCGAGGGCGACCAGCGCGCCGCCCGCTAGGACGACATCGAGCGTGCGCCGCACCGCCGGTCCGACATCGCGGAACCAGCAGCGCAGACGCAACGACAGGCGGCGCATCCGCGCAGCGCGCCGGCTGGCGACACCTTCGAGCGCCGGCGGGAGTCGGACAGGATCATGGGCGATCGTCATGCTGACACATCAGGAGGCGCGGCCTCGTCGCCGTCATGCTTCACCGCGCCCGCACCACGCGAGCGCTGGAACCGCTCGCACGAGCCTGCGCGATCGTCGTCTTCAGCAAACGCCGCACCGATGCCGACCACCACGCAGGCGATCCCCGAGTCGCGCCCGAAGCGCCGACGCTGCGCCGCGAGCGACCAGGCAGCGTGCGCCCCGCTCTCGACCACCACGAGCACTCGATCTGCTGCACGCGCGGCCCGGCGCAGCGCTGCCACCTGCGTCGGGGCCTCGAAGCAAACCCGTCCTCCCTCCTTCCAAACCGCGGCGGGGGTGTGGGCCTTCGCCGCGCCGTTCTTGGGGCGCCCATTCTTGCCGCGGGCGTTGCGCACCGATTCGGGACGCGCGGGCGTTCCATCAGCGGACGACCCACAGAAGGCGGCAGCGAGCGTTGCGACGTGCAGGCGTTCCCGCTCGCCCGCGGCCACCACCAGCGTGGTTCCAGCGGCGGGGGCCAGCACCATGCGCAGGTCGTCGCGAAGGTCGTCGAGCGCCGCAGGATCATCGGGCCACCGCCCCGACGCGACCACGGGTGCGTTGACCCAGAACGCCACCTCGCCGACGCTGTACGCGCGCCCACCACGCAGCGCTCTCACCACGAGCGCGAGGAGCGCCAGGATGGCCCCCAACGCCGGACTCACCGCGATGACCACGCGCCGCATCGACTTCGTCGGCAGCTCCGGTGCGACGGGGGGGGCCACCACCCTCAGCCCCGTCTGCGGCGCCCGACGTGCGTCCTGGATGCGGGCGAGGTCGGTGAGCACCTGCGCGAGGTGGCGCTCAGCGACCGCGACGGCCGCGAGGAGCGTGGAGGACTCACCGTCGAGCGCGGCGAGCTCGGTCACCCGCGCCGCCGTGGATTGCACGCTCGAGCGGAGCAGCTCCTCGCGTCGCCGCAGCGAGCTGCCCACCGCAGTCGCCGTCGCAGCCCCCGCGACGTAGGAGTCCCGCAGCGGGTTGCGCCCGATGATCCGCCCCGTACGCACCGCCGCCGTGGCGCGCGCCCTGAGCGCCTCGGCCTGTGCCTGCAGCACCTGAAGTCGCGGGTTCGCGTCACCCATCCGGGCCCTCGCGGCGGCGAGCTCGCTCTCGATGTCGGCGAGGCGCTGCGCCCCGAGGAGCTGCTCGGACTCGGAGAGCGTGGTGATCTCCGTCTGGGCCGCCGCCGCGCCACGGAGCGACACCTCACGCGCTTGCTCTCCCTCCGCCTCCGCCCTGGCGAGGTCGGCGTCCGCGCGGAGCCGTGCGGCGTGTTCGATCGCCGCGAGCTGCTCGGCGGGAAGGTTCGCCACCCCATGGGCGCGGCGAAATGTGTCGTAGCGCGCACGGGTCTCGTCCAAGGCGCGCCGCGCCTCGCGCTCGTCCGAAGCGAGCATGCGGAGTCGATCGTCGATGCGCCCTCCCTCCAGCCGCCGTTGGTGCTCGATGAACACGTCCGTCAGCGACTGGGCGAGGCGCCGCGCGTCTTCGGCCGACTCCGCCGACGCGTCGAGCAGCAGGAGCCGCGTCTCGGTGCTTGCGGTGACCTCGATACGCCGCGCGAGCTTGTCGATGGTCAGGTCGAGCAGGAGCCGACGACGCACCTCGGCGAGGTTGTTGGGCAGTTTGACCGTGTCTGCGATGGTCCGAAGGGTGCGGCCCTCGTCCGAAGTCGCTCCATCAGCCGACGGCGTGGGCTCCCACAGGACGGAGGCCTGGGCGTGATACTCGCGCGCGACGTAGCGACGAGCGAACAGCGCTCCACACAGCAGAGCCACCAGCGCCGCGACGCCCACATAGCGAGCGCCGGCGCGGACGGAGCGGGCGACACGCCCGAGGTCCAACGGAACGCCCGGACGATCCTCCGCGGGCAGCGCCTCTTCCTTCGGCCGCTGCGGAGACTCGACGGACGGATCGAACATGGACTGCTTCGAGCGCGCTGCCGCGGCGCGAGATGCTCAGGCCTCGCCGAGCGCGCGGGCGGCCGCGTCAACGCTCGTGTAGATCGCGAAGACTTCGTGGATGTGGCACACCCGCGCCACGGTCTGGAGCGCCGGGGAGAGCGCCGCGAGCACCACCGCAGTCGCCTCCGGCGCGCGGCGACGGACGGTGACCAGTGCCGTGATGCCGACGGAGTCGATCGCCGTGAGCGCGCCGAGGTCGATGACGATCGCGCGCGCGCCGTTGCGGATCGCGGCGTCGGCGTCGGCGAGAAACATACGCACGGCGCTCGCGTCGAAGCGAGGACCCGCCGCCTTGAGCCGGACGATGCTGGGGGTGACGCTGGTGGGTGCCGATGACGACTGCATGGTGCGAGGGACCGTTGCAGGGCGCGTGCCCGAACCGCACGCCGAGCATCGGCACGGGGCGCGCAAACGCGGACTTCACCATGGTCTCACGCACGAAGATCGAACTCTGGACGACGCGCAATGGGAGGTGTCCCCTCCGCACGGGATGCGTGTTGATCGCCCTCGTGGCGCTCACCGCGAGCTGCCGCCCGAAGGCGCAACCGCTCCCGACGGCGGCAGACCTCGCGGCCCGCGACGAACGAGGCTTCGACCGGGCAGAAGTGCCCGAGCCGCCAGGCATCGACGACGCGCCGGGCGCGGTGTTCGTGCTCGCTCCGGGCGACGTACTGCACGTTCGGGCGCTCCTCGGCGAGGGCCTCGGCGCCGACCGGCTCGTGGTCGACGCCGCGGGCGCGGTGACCTTGCCCTTCGTCGGCTCCGTGGTGGTCGGGGGACTGCCCCTCGACGCCGCGACCGACCGTGTTCACGCCGCGCTCCGCACCTACGAGCGCTTCGCCACCGTCCACCTCGAAGTGCTCGACCCCGCAGGTCACAAGGCCACCGTGCTGGGCACGGTGACAACGCCGGGTCGCCACGCGCTCGGCCCCGAGACTCGCCTCGCCGACCTTATCGCGATGTCCGGCGGTCCCCTCGCGCAGACGTCCGAGGGCGAGTCGATCTCGCTCGCCGATCTCGACGCCGCCACGCTGGTGCGCGAGGGCCGCGCGCTCCCGCTCAGCGTGCGACGCGCGATCGCTGGCGACCCGCGCCACAACGTGCGCGTCCAGGCTGGCGACCTTCTGTACGTCCCCTCACTTAGCGGTCAGAGGGTGACCATCCTTGGCGAAGTGCGCGCGCCCAAGACCGTCCCATACCGCGCGGGGATGACCCTCACGGACGCCGTAGCCATCGCCGGCGGCCCCACGGCCGACGCGGACGAGGGCGACCTTCGTGTCATCCGCGGGCCACTCTCGGCCCCGCGGATCTACCGCGCGAGCCTGCCCGACATCATCTACGGGCGCGCCCTCAACGCGCCGCTCGCGCCGGGGGACATCGTGTATGTGACCGAGCACTGGTCGGCGAGCGCGACCCAGGTGCTCAACCGCCTCACGCCGCTCATGGCCATCGCTGCGCTTACGGTCGGAATCGCTCGCTAGAATGGGACGTTCCAGTCCGGGACGGGAGGTCCGTCCCGAAGCGACACGCTGCTCAGGAGCGGAGCGCCTCCACACAGTCCCGCGCCCGGAGCACCGTTCGCCCACGGAGCGCGGCCGCGAGGGCGCGAACGACCGGGTGCGGCTCCGGTCGCTCCCAGAACATCCAGTGGTGAAGCACCACGACACACACCCGCGCCCCCGCGGCGAGCCGCGCGAGCACCGCACCGACATCCTGCGCGGCGACGTCCGGCCCGATGAGCCCGCCTCGGTGGCGCAGCACCCACGCCCCCCCGAGCGCGACCGCCTCGCTCTTCGTGAGGCGCTCGCGGACGTGCGCGGGCCACCACCGCAGCCGCAGGCGACCGCGTCCGAGCCAGCTCGTCGACACCAGCGAACACTCGCCCACCGCGGCCTGAAGGGACCCCTGGGAGAGCGCGTCCCAGGGCGCGACGAAGCCCGTCGGCGCCTCGCCGATCGCGTCGCGAAGCAGCGACTTGCCGCGCGCGATCCGAACGCGCGCCTCCTCGTAGGTGAGCGCCCCGAACTCGGTGCCGCCGCGCACCCTTCGATGAGAGAGACCATGCACCAGCGCCTCCGCCTGCGCGGGGTGGTCCGCCAGCCAGCGTGCGACGGGCGCGGCAGCGGTCAAGGTGACGCAGCGATCCTCGTCGGGCCACGCCTCCGAGAGGAAGCGCTCACGTTGTCCATCGGGTGCGCGCGTGTCGAGCGCCACCTCCGGGATCACAGAGAAGTTGATGGGAAGCCCCGCATCCAGGAGCGGCGCGAAGGTTCGCGCGAGGCGCTCGGGGTCGGTGGTGGCGTTGGCGTCGTCGTCTCGCAGCAGGAAGAGCGTCATTCCTGGACGCGGCTGCACGCGGGATGCCGCGGCGGGCACACCCCTTGCGCTCTCGTCGCGAGGTGAAGTGGGTCGCGTTCTTTGCCGCAGTGTTTATCGGGGTCCCGGTCCTGAGCCAACACCTCACCCGCAGCGCCCGCGCCCGCGAGCTCGCGCTCATCTTCATCGGGGTCGACCTCTTCAACCCCATGCACATCAACCTCATCTCGCAGGAGACCTACCGCGGCGATTCGCGCGGGATCGAGATCACCACCGTGGACCTCGCGCTCCTCGCCTTCCGCTTCGCGAAGCTCGAGCGCGGCCCTGATCCCGCCACCCGGCACACCTTCGTCCGCGGCTTCTACCTCCTCACGGTGCTCCTGTCCTTCAATGACACCCCGGACGGGCTGAAGTCCTTCTTCAGCGTCTGGAAGCTCGTGCGGATGTACCTGGCGTTCGACACCCTCGCGACCGTCCTCGTCGACATGCGCCTCGTCTCCGCCGTGATGACCGGCCTCGCCTCGGGCGTGCTCCTCCAGGGCTGGCTGGTGATCTGGCAGAAGTACGCCTTGCACGCGATCCGAACGGTGGGCTCCATGCCCCACCCCAACTCCCTCTCGATGATCGTCAACCTCATCGCGCCCACCGCGTTCGCATTGTGGATGTCGGGCCGCGCGAAGCCCTACGCGCCGTTGGTGGTGGGCTGCGCTGGCATCTCCACCATCGCGTCGCTCTCTCGCGGCGGGATGCTCATGTTCGCCTTCGCGACGGGCCTCGGATGCTTCGCCGCCTTTGCGCGCGGCTACCACCCGAGGAAGGCGAAGATCGTCGCCGGGCTCCTCGTGGCCGCCTCCCTCGTCCTCGCCCGATCCCTCGACACGATCATCGAGCGCTTCACCACCGCGCCCAAAGAGAGCGAGGAGGCGCGGGTGCTCTTCAACAAGGCCGCGAAGATGATGGCCGACGAGCACCCCTTCGGCATCGGCATCAACATGTACTCCTACGTGCTCGACCACGGAGGCTACGCCGACCGGCTCCACATCGAGCCCGGCGACCGCAACGGCATCGCGCACCACATCTACTGGCTCACCGCCGCGGAGGTGGGCTACGTCGGCGCCGTCGCCTACGTGCTCATCATCGCCTCCGTTCTAGTGAGCGTGTTTCGCACCGCGCTGATGAAGGGCGTGCGCGGCGACCTCGGCCTCGGCATGCTCCTCGGACTCTCGACGATGACCCTCCAGGGCACCGCCGAGTGGATCGCGCGCCAGACGCCCATGGCCTACGCCTTCTGGATTTTTGCCGCCACCGCCGCCGCGCTCCGCGCGAAAGGACCCGCCGCCCGATGAGTCGACGTGACCTCCTCCTCATCAGCAACCTCTTTCCGCCCGAAGTGCTGGGCGGATACGAGCTCCTCGCCCGAGACGTGGCCTGCGCCCTGCGCGCCCGTGGCCACCGCGTGCGGGTGTTCACCACGGGACGCGCAGCCGCGGAAGACCACCCCGACGTCGACCGCTCGCTCTGCCTGTCGCGCCCATTTGACGAGCGCGCGGCGCGCGACCGCGGTCGCCACCTGTTGACCGCGACCCATAACGGCATGACGATGGCGAAGTTCTTCATGGGCGCGTCGGCCCCCGACGGCGCCTTGGTGTTCTCGCTCCGGCGCCTCGGGCTGGCACCACTTCGCGCCCTGCGGCTCGCCCGCGTCCCTACCGTGCTGACGGTCAACGACGAGTGGCCCGTCGCATACGTCCCACAGCCTGGCGAGCCAGGACTGCGCGGATCACTCCGACTGCTGCTCGAACGCTCGCCGCTCGCCGCCCACACCTGGCAGGACATGCATTGGGGGGCGACGCGCGGAGAGCGGGTCGTCTGGCTGTCGGAGACCGTACGCTCACAGGTACTCGCGCGGGGAGCGCCGCTCGCTGCCGGGGTGGTCTGTGCGCAGGGCGTAGACCTCGAACGCTTCGCCTTCCGTGGCGTGCGCGAAGCCGATCGCGATGCGCCGCGAATCCTCTTCGCGGGCAGGCTGCACCCTGAGAAGGGTCCCGAGGTCGCGATTGAAGCGCTCGCCTCGCTGCGACGCCGAGGTGTCGCCGCGACCCTCACGCTTGCAGGCGCCCCCGTCGATGAGTCCTACGGGCGCAGCCTTCACGCGCTGGCCCAGGCCCGGGATGTCGCCCCGCACCTGCGATGGCTCGGCGCCGTCGACCGCGGTGCGCTCCCCCGCCTCTACGCGGAGGCTGACGTGTTTGTCTTCATCTCGCGGACGCCCACCGAGGGCCTGGGGCTCACCTGGCTCGAAGCGATGGCGTGCGGGACGCCAGTCGTCGCGTCGCCCGCCGGCGGGGCTCGGGAGTTTCTGGAGCGCCACGGCGGGGCCGATCTCGTGAGTGATCCGTCGGGTGAGGCCCTGGCGGACGGTGTGCTCCGTGTACTCAACGACCCCGACCGGCAGCGCGCCCTGATCGAGCGCGGTCACCGCGTGGTGCGGGAGCACGCCTGCCTCGATCGCTACGTCGACACCCTGCTCGCCGAGCTCGAGCGATAGATCGCGCCCCTCAGGCGGGGCCGCGCACCGCGCGCAGGCAGAGGATCACCGGGTAGTCGGGGTCGTCCACCGCGAGTTCTTCGGCGCGGAGGTCTTGCCGCGACAGGCGCATGAGGGCGGCGCAGGCAGTGAGCACGTTGCCACGCGGCTCGACGCTGCACGCGGCCCCGTCACCGAAGGCCTCCTGCACCCAGCGTTCGGTCTGGGCCGGGGTGAAGCGCCACCGGTCCACGCCGCGCGCGCCCGGGTCGACGGGGGCCAGCATGGGGACGGTCGCGAGGAGAACGCCGCCCGGTTTCAGCATCCGGTACGCCCCTTCGAGCGCCGTCTTCACGCACCGCACGTACTGAAGCGTCTGCACGCACACGAAGGCGTCGTAGCGGGCCTGCGGGAGCGCCTCGAGGTCGCACAGGTCGGCCACGATGTCGGCACCGCGACCACTCACCACGTCGATGACATCGGCCCGCCCCCCCTGCGGGAGGTACCGCGAGGCATAGCGCCGATCGCCCACCTCCAACACGGAGCCGTGAACGTCACGGGCGTTCTGATCGAGGAAGACCTCGATGTAGTGCCGGTCGATGGGGAGCCCGCGGTCGTAGCCCCAGCGGTCGCTGAGGGGTCGGGTACGTCGGAGCGTCCCGAAGTGCGCGGGTCGAAGCCAGCGCCGGGCGACGCGGGAGAGGCCTTCGGAGAATCGCGTGAGGTCGAGTCCGTTCGTCATGGCCAGGGGCGCTCGCAAGCGGCGGGCCTCAGCGACTTGAGCCCAGGGAGACGTTGCGAGCCCCGCGGCCGTCCCGAAGCAGTACGTGACGCGCGCACCACCCCGTGTCGCATCGGGACACCGCGAGCCCCCGCGGCAGCGACGGCGCGCCCCTGGGGCGGAACGGGCCACCGGGGCACGCGGCATCGGCCTTGCCTGGAGAACGTACGAATGGGTCCACTCTCCGAAACCGTCGGCGCTGTGATCGCGCTGCCCGCGCGGTACACCACCGTCTTCGACGCGGCCGATGCGGTCGCCGAACTCCTCCCGGAGGCCGCCCGGTCGCCGCTCGTGTTGCTCGGCATCACGGAGGCGCTGTCGAATGGCATTCTCCACGGCGCGCTCAGTGTGCCCTCGACGCTGCGCGAGCAGGGCGAGCTGGAAGGCTGGCTCGCTGCGATCGAGCAGGCGGAGGCGGCTTGCGGTGATCGTTCGCTGCGGGTGACGGTGGCTGTCGCCGAGACGGAGGCGCATCTCGCCTTCGACGACGGTGGGCATGGCTTCGACTGGCAGCGGACGAGCGCCGCCCCGGGGCGCGGCCTCTCCCTCATCGCCTCCGTCTTCGACGAGGTCCGCTGGAACGACCGCGGCAACTGCCTCCACGTCCGACTCCCCATCCCCGCTAGGACCCCTGCCACATGACCCGCGCCGCCGCTCCTGCCCACCACGAGCGTGCGCTCGTCGTCGACGACAGCGAGTTCAACCGTAAGCTCCTCCGCACCCTCCTGCATGGGGAGTGTGACGGGATCCACGTCGATGAAGCCGGGGACGTCGACAGCGCCATCGGACTGCTGTCGACGGCGGAGTACGACGTGGTGCTCCTCGACCTCAACCTCGACGACGGCGCCGACGGGCTCCGCGTCCTCCAGCACGTGCGCCGAACGCCCGGCCTCGACGGCACCCCGGTGATCCTGGTGAGCTCGCGCTCCCCCGATGACGCCATCATCGAGCGGGCGCTGCGCGAAGGGGCGGACGATTTCGTGGTCCGCCCGGCCGGCTTCCGCATCCTCGGTGCGAAGGTGTCGCTCGCCCGCAAGCAGCGCCGTCGCTGGCTCGGGCTGCGCAGAGACGCCGAGGCCGCCCGTCGCGACGCCGTCCAGAGCGCGGGCGAGCTCGACGCCGCCGCGAAGGCTCAGCGCGCGCCCCTCGCCAGCGTACCTGCTTCGTTCGGCGCGGTGACGGTCACCGCGGGGGTCGTCCCCTGCCACACGGTGAGCGGCGATCTCTACGACATCGTGGTCGACGAGCACGGGCGCATCACCGTGGTGCTGGTCGACGCCACGGGGCACGGTGGCGCCGCGGGCGTCGTCGCCAGCTCCGCGATGGCCGCGCTGCGTCAGGGCTTGCGCCTCGGGCTCAGCCTCCCGCAGCTCTTCGAGAGCACCGAGGCCTGCGTCGGCGCCGCCGCCTGCGACCGCATCGACGCGGTCGCCCTCGCCCTCGCCCGCTTCGACCAGTTCACGAGAACCATCGAGGTGGCCAACGCGGGAATGCCTTCGCTCCTCCTGGTCGACACCTACGGCCGTCGCTCGACCATTCGCTCGGGCGCGCCGCCCCTCGGTCTCGTGCGCGGGCGCTACCCCGCCCCGGTGACCTTCCAGCTCGACACGTCGGGCGTGCTGCTGCTCGCGAGCGACGGCCTCGACGGCTCCGATGGGGGTGCGTCGGCCCACGACGAGCTCGCCCGTCGCATCGACCTCGCCGCCCACGGCGCGACCCTCGCTCGCTCGTCCCCCACCCAGATCGAGGCGCTCATCCGCGAGCTGATGCGCTGCGACCTCAACCCGCTCGAAGACGACGCCTCGCTGGTGGTCGCAGCCTTCGACTGGGACGCCACCCCCCTGCCCCGGAAGCCCATCCGATGACCCTCATTGCCGTTCCCCTCTGCGGCACCGACGCCGGACGCTCGGGCCTGTCCACGTGGGTCCGCGAGGTGCTCCCGCGCCTCCGCGACGCCCTGGCCCCGAGAGGCACAACGCTCGTCGCGCTTGCCACCCCCGACACGCTCTCCGCCTACGCCGACACCCTCCGTGGGATCGCCACCTCCCCGCTCCCCGGCGCCCTCGATCGCCCCGCGCTCGGCGCCCTCTGGTCGCTCCTGGCCCTCGACACGCAAGCCCGCCGCTGCGGCGCCGACGCGGTGCTCCTCCCGGCGGCCAACCGTCGAGCCCCGCTCGTCCATGCACTCCCCACAGTGGCCGTCGTCCACGACATGGCGGCCGCGCATTCGGCCGAGAAATACGGTCACCTGCGCCAGTGGTTTGTCGGCCACGCCCTCCGCACCGCGCTGCGCCGATCGAACGCGCTCGTCGCCGTCAGCGCCACCACGGCGGACGAGCTCACCACCCTCCTCGGCCCTGGCACCCCGCGCGCTTGTGTGGTGCCGAACGGCGTTGACACCGAGCGGTTTCGCCCCCGCTCCCCCGACGACCCCGCGGTGCGCGAAGGGCGCCGCGCGCTCGCCCTCGAACGCCCCTGGATCCTCTACCCCGCTCGCCTCGAACACCCCGCCAAGAACCACGCCCGCCTCCTCGAAGCCTTCGCCTCGTCGAACGCCCGCACGACGCACACGCTGGCCTTCGTCGGATCCGACTGGGGGGCCGGCGCGATGCTCCAGGACCTCGCCCGGTCGCTCGACCTCGGCGACGCGGTGCGCTTCGGGGGACGGGTGTCGGAGGTCGCGCTCGAAGGGCTGGTGGCGGGCGCCGACCTGGTCGCGATGCCCGGCCTCGCGGAAGGGTTCGGCCTGCCTGCCATCGAGGCGCTCGCCTGCGGGGTGCGGGTCATCGCCGCGCGCGCCGGCGCGCTGCCCGAGGTGGTCGATCCGCTCGGCGTCCTCTTCGATCCACGAGACGTGACGGCGATGCGTGACGCCATCGATCGCACGCTCGAAGACGGTGAGCTCGCGGCGCGCGTACGTGTCGCAGGCCCCGCCCACGCCGCCCGCTGGAGCTGGGACCGCGCCGCGGAGTCGCTCGCGGCGCTCTGCACCGACGCAATCCGCCGCCGCGACCGCGCCGCCACGACGCGCGAGGGGAGTTCATGACGATGCAGTTCACGAGTGACAGTCCCCCCTCCGCCCTCGACGCGCTCCTCGGTCGCGCCCCGCTCGTCGGCGCGCGCTATGCCTCCGAGCACGCCCCCGGGTGGATCTCTCCAGTCGACGCCCGCCTCGCGCTCGGCCTCGCCTACGATGATCCCGCCGAGGTGGAGCGCACGTACCTCCGCGACCACTCCCCCAGCGGCGACCTCGCCCTCATCGCCCGCACCATGGTCGCCCGCGCCATCGCCCCATCCCGCCGCGAACCCCGCGTCGATCGCCCTTGGATCGTCTCAGCCACGGTCGACAACGTCACCATCACCGAGGTCATCGACCGCCTCCTGGCACCCCCGCCCGTCGGCCGCGCGCGGATCGCCCACTTCGTCCATCCCCACGCGCTCAATCTCGCCGCCAGCGACCCCGTCCTGCGCGCCCGCCTCGCCGCCGCCGACCTCATCCTCCCCGACGGCGTCGGGCTCCAGATCGCCTCCGCCATCGTCGGAACGCCCCTCACCCACAACGTCAACGGCACCGACCTCCTCCCGCTCCTCTGCACGGCCCTCGCGCGCCAGGGCATTCCCCTCTCGCTCGTCGGCGCGGCGCCCGGCGTCGCCCTCGAGTGCTCCCGCCGCCTCCGCGAACGCGAACCCGACCTCGAAGTCGCCGTCGTCGAAGACGGCTTCATGGGCGACACCGAGCGCGCCCGGTGCGTCGACCGCCTCCGCCTCGCCGGCGGCGTCGTCCTCGTCGGCATGGGGACGCCCCTCCAGGAGCGCTTCGCCTGGGAGCACCTCGCCCCCATCAAGGGCCTCACCGCGCTCACGGTGGGCGGCCTCTTCGACTTCTACTCCGGCCGCATCCCCCGCGCGCCCGGCCCCTGGCGCGAGATGGGCGTCGAGTGGGCCTGGCGCCTCTACCAGGAGCCCCAGCGCCTCGCCACGCGATACCTCCTCGGCAACCCGCTCTTCGTCGCCCGCGCCGTGGCCCAACGTCTCCGCGGCGCTCCCCCGCCCGCCGCGCGCTGACGTCCCGCCTTCGCCTTTCTCCCACCGCAACAGCGCTTTCCGCGCGCATTTCGCCCATCGTCCGTCCCCCCCTTGCACACCCCCACCCCGACCGTGATACCACTGCCTCCCGACTGACTGACACGTCAGTCACCCCGCATGGAGGTACCGTCGATGGTTCGTAGCAATCCCGTGGTGATCGGCATGGACGTGGGCTCGACCACCGTGAAGGCGGTGGTCCTCGACCCCGCCACGCTGGAGATCCTCTGGTCGGATTATCAGCGGCACCTGACCAAGCAGCCCGAGAAGGTGCACGAGCTGCTGCTCGCGATCGAAGCGGCCTTCCCGGACTCTCCCCGCGACCAGTGGCGGATGTTTCTGACGGGCTCCGGCGCGGCACCGCTCTGCGCGTCGCTCGGGGGCAAGTTTGTCCAGGAGGTCAACTCGGTGACGCTGGCCGTGGAGAAGCTCCACCCCGACGTCGGGAGCGTGATCGAGCTCGGGGGCCAGGACGCGAAGATCATCATCTTCAAGGGCGACGAGAAGACCGGCGAGAAGACCGCCCAGGCGTCGATGAACGACAAGTGCGCGTCGGGCACGGGCGCCACCATCGACAAGTGCATGATCAAGGTGGGCCTGGCCTCGGAGATCGTCCGCGAGATCCACTTCGACGACTCGAAGCTCCACCACGTCGCGGCCAAGTGCGGCGTCTTCGCCGAGACCGACATCGTCAACCTCGTGAAGAGCGGGATCCCCTCGAACGAGATCCTCTGCTCGCTGGCCGACGCGATCGTGCTGCAGAACCTCTCCGTGCTCACGCGCGGCTCGACCCTGCGCCACAAGGTGCTCCTCCTCGGCGGGCCCAACACGTACCTCCCCTTCCTCCAGGAGTGCTGGCGCAAGCGCATCCCTGAGACCTGGAACGAGCGTGGCTACGACTGGCCGAAGGACCGCCCCGTCGACGAGACCATCTTCGTCCCCGAGAACGCCCAGTACTACGCGGCCTTCGGGGCGTGCGTGTACGGCCTGAAGGAGGCGGCGGACGTCGGGGTCTACAAGGGCCTCGACGGCCTCGTCGACTACATGACCAACGGGCGCAAGGCGCGCCTCGGCGAGAGCGCGGGCCCGCCCCTCGTCAAGGATCGTTCGGAGGCGAACGACTTCAAGGAGCTGTACCGCATCCCGAAGTTCAAGCCCATGACGCTCGCGCCGGGGCAGCACGTGCGGGCGGTGATCGGGCTCGACGGCGGGAGCACCAGTTCGAAGGCGGTGCTGGTCGACGAGTCGCAGGAGATCGTCTGCAAGGCGTACCAGCTCTCCAAGGGCAACCCTATCCAGGACATGAAGGAGCTGCTCACCCAGCTCCGGGACTACGTCACCTCCTGCGGCGCGACCCTCGAGGTGCTCGGCTTCGGCGCCACGGGCTACGCCGCCGACGTCCTCCACGAGACGCTCCGCGCCGACGTGAACGTCGTCGAGACCGTGGCCCACATGATCAGCGCCGTGAAGTACTGCGGCGAGGTCGACGTGGTCTGCGACATCGGGGGGCAGGACATCAAGGTCCTGTTCATGAAGAACGGCGACATCGCCAACTTCCGCCTCTCCAACTCGTGCTCGGCCGGCAACGGGATGCTGCTCCAGGCGATGGCCGACCAGTTCGGTCTGCCCGTGACGGAGTACGCGGACACCGCCTTCGGGGCCGAGCTCGCGCCGAAGTTCTCGTACGGGTGCGCGGTGTTCCTCGACACCGACCGGGTCAACTTCCAGAAGGAGGGCTTCTCCAAGGAAGAGCTCCTCGCCGGCCTCGCCCAGGTGCTCCCGAAGAACGTCTGGCAGTACGTCGTGCAGATCCCGCGGCTCGCGTCGCTGGGCACGCGCTACGTGCTCCAGGGCGGCACGCAGTACAACCTCGCCGCCGTCAAAGCGCAGGTCGACTACATCAAGGAGCGCGTGCCGGGCGCGCAGGTGTTCGTGCACCCGCACACGGGCGAGGCGGGGGCCCTCGGCGCGGCCTTCGAGACGCTCCGCGTGGTGACCCGCAAGGGCCGCTCGACCTTCGTCGGGCTCGAGGCCGCCATCAACATCACGTACGAGGCGCGCAACGACGAGAGCACCGTCTGCCACTTCTGCGAGAACAACTGCAAGCGCACCTTCATCGACGCCAAGCGCCCCGACGGCTCGACCTCGCGCTACATCTCGGGCTTCTCCTGCGAGAAGGGGACGGTCGAGAGCCACGACGCGATGGTGGCCCTGGTGGCCGAGCGCAAGAAGGTCGCGAAGGAGTTTCCGAACCTCGTCGACTACGAGTCGAAGCGCGCCTTCATGAGCTTCTACAAGCCCGCGCCGATGCCCGCCGAGGGCGCGCCGGTGAAGGACTTCGCCATCAAGCGCGGCCTCTTCTCCATCAAGAAGGTGGAGGTCACCCGCCCCTTCCGCCGCAGCGGCTCCATCGTCGCCGAGAACCTCCGCCGCGTGCGCATCGGCATGCCGCGCGTGCTCAACATGTACTCCACGGCGCCCTACTTCCGCGCCTACTTCGAAGCCCTCGGCGTCCCCAAGCAGAACGTCGTCTTCTCCGACGCCACCACGGAGGAGCTCTGGGTCGAGGGCGGCAAGTACGGCTCGGTCGACCCGTGCTTCCCCTCGAAGGTGGCGCAGGCCCACATCCACAACCTGCTCTTCCACCACCACACGCCGGAACGGAAGCTCAAGTACATCTTCTTCCCCGTCCTCACGCACGTACCCTCTTTCGGTGAGGGCGTGATGGACAAGACCTCGTGCCCCATCGTGTCGGGCACCCCCGAGGTGATGAAGGCGGCCTTCACGAAGGAGATCGACTTCTTCAAGACGCGCGGCATCGAGTACGTCGACACGCCGCTCACCTTCAGCGAGCTCAACCTCACGGCGAAGCGCATGTTCGACACCTGGGGGCCGCGCCTCGGGGTCACCGAGGACGAGAGCGACCACGCGCACCGCGAGGCCCTCAAGGCCCTCGCCGAGTTCGAACTCGACCTCCAGGAGAAGGGCCGCGCCATCCTCGAGACCGTCGAGGACGAGAACCGTGTCGCCATCCTCATGATCGGTCGCCCGTACCACTCCGACCCGGGGCTCAACCACGGGATCCCCGAGGAGTTTCAGGTGCTCGGCTACCCCATCGTCTCGGTGCGCTCGATGCCGCGGCAGCCCGACTACCTCGCCCGCTTCTTCGGCGACGAGATCGCGCGGGGCCAGCACCCTCTGAACATCAACGACGTGTGGCCGGAGAACTACTCCGCCAACAGCGCGCAGAAGGTGTGGGCGACGAAGTTCGCGGCGCGTCACCCCAACGTCGTCGTCCTCGACCTGTCGAGCTTCAAGTGCGGCCACGACGCGCCCACCTACGGCATCATCGACGGGATCGTCACCGAGAGCGCCACCCCCTACGCGGCCCTCCACGACATCGACGCCAACAAGCCCGGCGGGTCGATCAAGATCCGGGTGAAGACCTACGCCCACTCGCTCAAGCTCTACGAGGAGACCCTGGAGGACGCGGCCCGCAAGAAGACCGAGCTCGCGCTCTCGATGGACAAGAAGCGGCTCGAGCTCCTCGAGCTCAAGCGCGACCAGCTCGCCGCGCGGCGTCAGTCCGACCCGGCCGTCGAGGCCCAGATCGCCGCGCTCGGTCAGCGCCTCCTCGCCTACAAGCCCGTGCTCGCGGCGGCCCCGGAGCTCCCGGTGGGCTTCGTCACGCTGAAGAAGAAGAACGCCGATGGCACCGTGGTGCCGGTCAACGCCTGAAAGAGAGAACGACGTCATGGTGATGGAAACGACGGCGCCCAAGCGCCACCTCCCGCTGATGAACAAGCCCGCCCCGTCGCCGCTCGACGCGGACGTCGACGTCGATGTCGAGGCCGCGATGCGCGAGTTCGAGCGCATGGAGCGCGAGCGCCTCGGCATTCGTGAGGCCCGCAAGCAGTGGGTCGACAACATGGTGAACCCGCAGGTGAAGCGCGACGAGCGCGAGGGCGTCACCCTCCTCATCGGCGGCCTCACCAAGGCGCAGGACTTCTTCGCCGAGGGGGCCTTCCGCGGCCTCGGGTACAACGTCATCCACCTCGACGCGCCCAACAACCTCGCCCTCCAGACGGGCAAGGAGTTCGGCAACCGCGGGCAGTGCAACCCGACCTATTTCACCGTCGGCAACCTCGTGCAGTACCTCATCAACCTCCGCGACGAGAAGGGGATGAGCACCGAGGAGATCCTGAAGAAGTACGTCTTCTTCACCGCCGGCGCGTGCGGCCCGTGCCGCTTCGGGATGTACGTCACCGAGTACCGCAAGGCCCTCCGCGACGCGGGCTTCGACGGCTTCCGCGTCATGCTCTTCCAGCAGCAGGGCGGGCTCTCGCAGGCCACCGGCGAGGAGCCCGGCATCGACCTCACGCCGGAGTTCTTCATCGCCATGATCAAGGGGATCGTGGCGGGCGACGTGCTCAACGCGCTGGGGTACCGCATCCGCCCGTACGAGGTGGAGGCTGGCGCCACCGACCGCGCCATCGAGGAATCGAAGAAGATCATCTACGAGGCCCTCTACCGCCGCACCAACGTGCTGTGGGCGCTCTACCAGGCGCGCAAGGTGATGGAGACCGTGAAGGTCGACCGCACGCGCCCGCGCCCCAAGGTGTCGATCATCGGCGAGTTCTGGGCCATGACCACCGAGGGGGACGGCAACTACTTCCTCCAGAAGTTTCTCGAGACCGAGGGGTGCGAGAACGACATCCAGCTCACGACGGCGTGGATCCTCTACAACATCTGGGAGATCGACCGCGACACGCGCGAGCGCCGCGAGCTGCGCGCCGACGACGCCGACCAGCGCGGCCTCCACGAGATGAAGGACTTCGACGTCGCGAAGCGCCTCGCCACCCTGCGCCTCGCCGAGTGGGGCCTGCGCCTCGGCTTCCAGGCCTTCGCCCTCCCGATGGGCCTCTACGACTACCACCTCCCGGACATGAACCTCGTCGCCGAGGTGGCCCGCCCCTACTACTCCGACGACCTCCGCGGCGGCGAGGGGCACATGGAGGTGGGCAAGCTCATCCTCAACACCGTCATGTCGAAGGCCCACATGACCGTGAGCGTGAAGCCCTTCGGCTGCATGCCCTCGTCGGGCGTCTCGGACGGCGTCCAGAGCCTCATCACGTCGCGCTTCCCGGGCACCATCTTCTGCGCGGTGGAGACGAGCGGCGACGGCGCCACCAACTTCTACTCGCGCGTCCAGATGTACACCTTCAAGGCCCGCCAGGTGGCCGACGCGGAGTACCAGAAGACCCTCGCCGACTGCGGCCTCACCGACGCGCAGATGAAGGACTTCCTCGCGAAGAATCCGAAGTACGCGTCGCCCCTGCACAAGCCCCCGCACGTGAAGGCCGGCACCGCCGCCGACCTCGTGCTGGAGGTGGCCCCCTACCTCACGAAGTCGCGCGCCGAGCGGATGCGCGACCGGCTCACGCGGGCGGCCGCCACCGTGCGCAAGGCCGCCGAGGCCGCGCCGGGCGTCGTCGCGAAGGTCGTCGAGACCGTGCGCGATGAAGACTTCCGCGCCCAGGTGACCGCCGACGTCGCGGTGCTGCGCGACCTCGCCTCGGGCAAGCTCCAGGAGCGGGTCGGCCCGCTCGTCGAACGCCTCGCGGGCCGCGCCTTCTTCTCGAAGGACGTCGTCACCGAGACCCCCAGCGCCCGCTACGACGCCGTCGCCGCGTCGGCCTGAATCCCCCCAACCGAACCGATCTGATTTGCCCCGGCACCTCGACGAGGCGCCGGGGCGCAGCCTGCGTGCGCGTCAGGTCAGCGGCGGGCCGTGCGACGCGTCGGCGCCGGCGCGGTGAACTGCTCCTGCAGGCGCTGGATCGCGCCGCGGGCCACCGTCTCGATGGCGGTCTGGGAGAGGCGGTTCCAGGGCTCGGGGGCGCCCGGCGGGAGCGGCGGCTCCTGCGCGCTCGCGGCGGTGGAGAGCGTCCCGATGATGTTGTGCGCGGGCTCGGCCACGATGGCGAGCGAGAGCTCCGCGCGGACGCGGGCAGCCGTGGGGTCTTGCTGGCGCTGGAGCTGCGTGATGGAGCCCTCCAGCGAGAACCAGCGCAGCGTCCGCGCGCGGAGGCGCTGCTGCGCGACGGCGGGGAGCGGGCCGCCCGGGTGGAGCGCGACGCCGGGCGTGGACTGCGCGGCGCGGCGCATCGTGTCGCGCGCGAGGTCGAGGTCGGCGGGTGAAGCGCTGGCGCGGTTGGCGATGCGATCGATCGACACCAGCACCCGCACGGTGCGCCAGTCGACGGCGACGGGCGCGGGCGCAGGGCGAACCGCGGCGGCGGGGTAGAAGCCACCGGGCGTACCGGGGCGCTGCGCGAGGGTCCCCGCGGCGTTGCTGGGGCGCGCGGTCGGCGGGAGCGAGGCGAGGGCGCGGGCGCTGGCGGTGGCGGCGCGCTGGACGTTGCGGTCGCGGTCGCTCTGGCACGCGTTGAGGGCCGCGATGGCCGCGGGGTCGCCGAGCTCGCCCAGGGAGATGGCCGCCGCGCGACGCACGGAGGGAGAACGGTCACGAAGGGCGTCTTCGAGCGCGGCGCGCCCCCCCTCAGGGCGCATGCGGGCGATGTCCTCGATGGCGCGGACGCGGGCGCGCGGAGCTCGGGCGGTGCGGAGCGCGAGGACAGGGGCAGCGATGCTCTGCGCGTCGACCGCAGCAGGCTGCGCGACGAGGAGGAGGAGCGCGGCGGCGAAGGAGGCGATCCAGGTGCGCGGCATCGGGTGTGTGGGGTGTCGGCGCGAGATCATAGTGACCACGAGCAACGACGGACCGCGAAGGTACCTTGAGGGGCAACCATGCGGCAATGTGGAGAACATGCGCAGGTCGCGAACGCGTTCTGACAACGTCACGCGGTGACGGTGAATGCGCTACTGCGCGGGGGCGCCGCAGTTGGGGCACTGCGGCAGTTCGGCGGCGAAGACGGTCTTGCAGTACGCGCACGCCCTTCGTCCCACGCGCGCGTCCGGCGCGAGGGGCTTCAGCGTCGGGAACTTCACCGCCATCTCCGCCGACGACATCACGTCGTTCGGATCGGAAGGCACCCAGACCACCTCGAGCGCCTGGATGGCGCCCGCACCCGCGAGGAGGATCTGCAGGTCGCCCTGGAGCGTGGGACGATCGGTGGGCGGGCGGAAGCCGGGGAAGCGACCGCGGCGCGCGACGAGCACGGTCACCACGACGAAGCCGCCGCCCTCCTCGGCGCGGGCCCGCGACGCCGGGGCGTTCACCTTGCGAACGCCGCCAGCGTCGTTGCGCACGGTCTCGATGAGGTAGCGCCCGCGCTCGGCGTTGACGGCCTGGTCGAACTGCTGCTGGGCCACGTCCATCGACACGCCCTCGCTGAGGGAGAAGTGCGTCATGTACGCGGCGTCGAGGAAGCGCGCGAGGCTCTGGGCCATCTGCGTGGCCGCCCCGTTGAGCGCCTCCGGGGAGTCCTGGAGCTGCAGGGCCTGTGAGATACGATCGAGCTCACCCTGCACCTGTGCGCGGGCGGTGGAGTCGAAGGCGATGGCGAGGGCGCCGAGGGAGAAGGTGTCGTTCGGGTCCATGGGGGGCGGGGTGTAGGAGATGTTGCCGACGTCCTTCTTCTTCCCGAGCACGTTGCCGAGGAGGAAGATGATGATGAAGAAGGCCAGCACGCAGCCGAGGACGCACACGATCTCGCCGCCGCTCGCGTTGGACCCGCCGCCCCCACCGCCGCCGCCGTAGGTGCCGTACGACCCACCGCCGTAGGAGCCTCCAGAAGAGCTCCAGGAGGTGCCCGACGAGCGGCTCGACCCCCACGAGGATCCCGACGAGGAGCGGCTCGACGAGGACGACGACGAGGAGCGGCCCGAGCCCCAGCTACGACCGCCGAAGCTGCCGCCGGTGCGCTGCGCGAAGGCGCTGAGCGGGAGGATGACGACGAGCAGCACGAGCGCCAGCAGGCGCACCAGGAACCTTCGCATGGCGCGTACGTTACGCGCGAAGCCCCCCAGGAGACCAGCGCTTCAACGTCGGCAGGTGACGCGCGTCGCGACGACCCGCGCACCGCCGTGCGCTCCCGACTCCCGATGGGTCACCACCACGTCGCCGTCACCCCGCACGCTGACCGAGGCTGGGACGAGCGGGCCGGTCCGTACCACCGCAGGGGTCGCGGCGACCCCCGACTCCGCCACGCGCGCGGCGAGCATCCGGCCGGTGGTGGCGTCGTGATAGACCACCGCCGCGCCCGCTCCGTCGGAGGCTGCGGCGACGATGGTGAAGCGCTCGCGGACCCCCGCCTCGGGCGCCGCCAGGGCCGCGCCACCCGGCGGAACGCGGAGCAGCGTCGGGAGGCCGCCGAGGGTGATCTGCGCCGCGGCGAGTCCGACGGGGAGTTCGAAGGGCCCGGCGGTGGCAACGGGCCAGCGGAGACGGGCCATCACCTCGCCGCTCGCGCTCAGGCTCACCAGGGCGGGCTCATCGGACGGCAGGGCGGGGTCGTGGACGAGGGATGCGACGCCCTGCATGGGGAGCCACCCGAGGTGGAGCGAGCGGGCGCCCCCCACGGTGCTGACGGCGCCGCGCGGCACCGCCCGGGCGTCCAGCGCGAGCGCGCGGGTGAGACCGAGGTCGTCGCGCCAGACCACCAGGGAGCCCGCGTCGGTGCGCGTGAGGACCACTTCGCGCAGCGCCCCGTCGCCGCGGACGAGGAGACGCGGGACGTTCTGGGCTTCACCGCGGGCGTTGACGCGCGCGAGGGTGAGCTCGCGACCGCGCTCGACGTAGGCCACCGAAGCGCCCGCCGGGCCGCCCACGAGCGCGAAGGCTCCACCCTCGCGGCAGAGCTCGCGGGTCGCGCCGAGGGGGCGCCACGCGGCGTCGAAGGCCGCGAGGCGGAGCGCCCCGGAGCGCGCGCGCCAGACCGCCACGGCGCCCTCTCCGACGAACACCAGGGCCGGCGCGGCGGTGGCGTCGATGCCGTCCGCGTCGGCGACGACGAGGGTGTGGTGGGCCGCCGAGCAGCCCACCGCGGGCGCGCGACGCGGCTGCGCCGAAGCGCTTCCAGCGAGCGCGAGGCCCGCGACGATGACGGCTCCGAGCGGTGCGCGCATGGGACACCTCGCTGATACACGCCGCTGCGCGCGGCCTCAAGGGGCCCCCGACTCCTGTCATGGAATCCGCCGAAATTCAGCTGTGTGGAGATGACAAGCGCACCCGCAGTCGATAGGCTCCAGGGCGTGACTGGCATCTGGATCAACAAGTTTGAAATCGTGATGCGCCCCCTGCGTGACCGGAACGGTGCGCAGACCACGGTGTTCCTCGAGACGCGTACGGCCGCGCAGGCTTCGCGCGAGGCGACGGCTCGCTTCCCCGACATGAAGGTGGTGTCGGTGACGCGGGTGACCCCGACGGTCGCGTCGATCAAGGCCGCGGAAGCTGAGCCCATCCCAGCGCGACGCAAGCCGGTCGAGTCGATCAACCTCGATGTGTCGGGCGCGGTGGTTCCGCTTCGGCGCACGGGCAGCCAATAGCCCGTTCGCGCGCTCAGGCCTCGACCCACACCTCCACGAGCAGGTCGTCTTCCGCCCGCCCGCACAGCAGAAAGCTGAAGCTGGTGGGCACGCCCGGCACCGACATCGTCACGCGCACCGTGCCGTGGGCCGTCTCCGTGACGGCGTAGCGCACCGACCGCTCGCTTCGTCCGAACATCGCCAGCACGGCAGCACGCCCCCGATGAACGGTGCCGTCCCCCTGACGGAAGTGCACCTTCTCGTGGAGCGCCGCGGCGACGTCCGAGGGCTCGCCTTCCACCAGCACACGCAGCAGTCTCACACTCATCGCAGCACCTCCGTCGGTTCGAGGGACCAGTACCCCGTCCCCTCCGTCTCCGCGCCGACCCCGTACGTCCCGAGCAGCCCGAGGTCGGAGGCGAGCAGCAGTCCCCTCCCCTCCGCGACCCGCCCCGCGAGCGACACCTCGCGCCACCGGATCGCGAGCGCTCCGTCCGCCAGCGCGTCGCCTTCGAACATCCCCTCGCGCTCCTGGTACCGGTAGGCCGCGCGCCACCGCCCGCCCGGGTCGCGTGACAGCACCGTCTCCACCGCCATGCCCGCGGGGAGGCCCGTCCAGCGCGCGAGCCACAAGCCCGGGCGGAGCCTCGGCGGCGGCGCACCCGCGGGCGTCAGCGTCACGTCGTCGCCGCGCAGCGCGCCCGCAGCGTCCCGCGCGAACGACACGCGCCGCTCTCTCGCGCGCAGCCCCGCCACCACGCCCTCCTCACGCCACCGCACCGCCCAGCGCCCGTCGGCGCCGCGCGCGCCGGTGATCTCACCGCGCCACGGCGGGAGTTCCCACACGCCCCGTATGCGCCCCTCTTCACCGTGCAGCCACACCTGCACGCGCACACCGTCGGGGACATCACGCCAGCGCCCCCAGTAGAGGCCCGACGGCGCGCGCTCAACGGTCGACATCGGACGCGCATCGCCGGGACGTCGACACGACAGAAGAAGGCCTGCGAGGAAGAGCCAACGGTGCATTCGCGGGGCGCGCGAGGATGCACCAACACGCCGTCGCACACCACTGCGCAGGTTCTTGCGCACGGCTGAAACCGCGGAAAACATCGCTTTCACGCTCGACAATACATGCGAGGATGGAGAAACAGTTTGTGCGACCGGGCGGACAGGATTCGAAGTCCTCGTTCTGGTGGAGACTCACTTTGCTGACACGCATCAAGCTTGCGGCGTCGATGATGGGCTATGCGCTCGTGTGCTGGCACTGCCTTCAGCACATGGACGCCGTGCACGCTCACGCTCACGCGCCGCTCACACCACGCACCGAGCGCCTCGCACTTGCGCCCGCCGCCGCGCAGGCGCGCGCTCCTTCTGTCGCCTCCAACCCGACGCCCGTTGTACCTGTGCCCGTCGCAAGCGCCCCCGTCGCGCCCACCGCGCCCCCGCCGCCGACCGCGGAGCCCGCTGCCGATGCGACGCTCGACAACGTTCACGGCATGCAGCGCGCGCTGGATGCGGTGATCGGCGACCGCACCGTCGAGTTCGCCACGGCGAGCGACACGATCGACCCGTCGAGCCTGGCGCTGCTCGAAGAGATGGCCGCGCTGATGACGCGCGCGCCGGTGCTGTGGCACCTGGAGATCTCCGGGCATACGGACAACGTCGGCAACCCGGTGGTCAACGTCGACATGAGCGCGCGTCGCGCCGCCGCGGTCGCGCGCTTCCTCGCGGCGCACGGCATCTCCTACCGCAGGATGCGCGCGATCGGACGGGGCTCCGAGCGACCGCTCACGGACAACGGGACGGCCGAGGGTCGCGCGCGCAACCGGCGCATCGAGTTCAAAGTGATCCGGCCGCGGAGGTGATGGCGATGCTCTTCTCCCACGGGTTCGTCTGCCTCCTCCTCGCGGGCCTCTTCGCCGGTGCTTCGGGCTGGCTCTTGCGCCGCATCGTCGCCGAGGCGAGCGCGGGTTCGGTCGAGGCGCTGCGGAGCAAGCTGCTCGAAGCCGTCCGCGCCATCGAGGGGATGCGCGCGCGGCAGGAGTCTGACGCGCGACGGCTCGAGGCCCTCAGCGCGGAGTTCGAGGCCGCGCAGCAACACGCCGCGGCGCTGGAGGAGTCGGCGGTGCTCCACGAGCAGCACATCGTCGAGCTCGCCGACCAGAACGCCGAGCGCGACCGCGAGGCGCGCGCGCTTCAGTCCCAGCTCGACGAGGCCCGGCTCCGCACGCGGGAGCTCGCGGCGCTCGTGCCGGAGAGCGCGGAGCAGGAGTTCGCCACGCTGCGCCTCGCGCGCGACGCGGCGCGGGAGGAGGCCGCCGAGCTGGCAGGGGAGGCGGCCGAGGTGCGGGAGCTCCAGCTCAAGCTTGACGCCCTCGCGCGCGAGAAGGAGAGCGAGCTCACGGCGCTGCGGCAGCACGTGCGGCGCCTGGAGCCCTTCGCAGCGCGCTACCGGGAGGCGGAGCTCAAGGCCGACGCCGTCGCCCGCGACCGCGACACGCAGGTGGCGGCGCTCCGGGCCCGCGCCGATGAGCTGGAGTCGCGCCTCCGCGGCCGCCCCGAGAGCGAGCGGGTGCGCAAGGCCGGCGCCTGAGGCGTCAGCGCTGCGAGCGGCGCTGGGCGCGGTTGAGCTTCGTCCCCTGCATCTCGAGGATCGACTTGCGCGCGTTGTCGTCGCGCTGGATCACGTCCTGCGCCATCTGCACGAGCTCGGGGCGGACGCCGCTGTTGGGCATCATGAAGCGGCCGAGGTACTGGAAGTTCTCCTTGCACATGGCCACCATGTCCTTGCGGGCGAGGTCGCGCTTGGAGTCGGCGAAGTTGGTGAAGATCCGCGCGTAGAGCAGCGGCACGCGCGCGCTCGCGTAGGCCGCGTCGTCGGGGGAGAAGAGCGAGAGGATGTCCCCCGCCTGCTTGACCTTCCCCGTGCGCGCCCACGCCTCGGCCACCGTCGCGGCCATCACCGAGCGCACCTCCACCTGCTGAATCTGCGAGAGCTGGATCTGGTCGGCGAGCTCGCCGGCCTCGGCCACGCGGTTCTTGACGAGGTACACCTGGGCCTTCATCCCGCGCACCTCGTTGAGCATCATCGCGGGCACCTTCTTCATGTCGATGCCGTCGAGCGTCGCGATGGCCTTCTCGGGGTCATCCTGGAGCTCGAGCTGGGCGCGCATGAGGGCGTTGGTGACGTCGCCGTCGGCGGCCTCGCGGGCCTCCAGCTCCTTGATCGCGGCCTTGCGGGCCTCGGGGTTCTCGATGCCCCGCTTCGCGATCTCCATGAGCTGCTTCTGCTTCGTGTACCAGCGCCAGGTGTAGAGCCCGAAGCCCCCCAGCACGAGCGTCAGCACCCCGAGGAACACCATCCCCCCCGTGGATCGGCTCGCGATCGCCCACACCCACAGCCCGAGGTACACCACCCCGGCGACGGCGAGGTTGCGATACTGGAGCCCGAGCCCCGACGCGAGGGACGGCGCGGGGGTCGAGGCGGGGGGGGCGGAGGGGCTGCTCTTCTGCGGCTTGGTTGGGGCCATACGCTCTGGTCGGGTACTCTACCGTCCCGGTCGTTGCAAGAGACTCCCCCTGATGCCCCTCTCCCGCCGCGCCTTCCTCACCTCCCTCGCCCTCCTCCCGCGCGCCGCGCGCGCCCAGGCCCCCTTCGCGGGTGAGGGCCTCGACGAAGGCCTCCTCCGCCTCGCGGGGAGCTGCATGATGGCGGGTTCGCGCGCCCCGCAGCTCCACCCCACGCTGGCCGCCCTCCTCCAGCGCCGGATGCTCGCCGGCACGATCATTTCGCGCGAGAACTTCCGCAACCGCGCGATGATCGAGGCCACCGTCCGCGCGGTTCACGCGTCGACGCCGGAGGGGGTCGCCCCCGCGCTCATCGCGGCCGACCAGGAGGGCGGCGTGGTGTCGCACCTCACGCCGGTGCTCCCGCGGATGCCCTCCATCACCTCGCTCGGACGCATCGACGACCCCGCCCTCACGGGACGCTTCGGCGCCGCCATGGCCGCCCAGCTCCGCGGCGTGGGCGTCAATTTCGACCTCGCCCCCGTCCTCGACGTGCGGACCAACCCCGCCAACATGGTCGTTCACATGCGCACCTTCGGGTCGCGCCCCGAGGTCGCGGCCCGCCACGCGCGACCGCTCGTGACGTCCATGCTCGACGCCGGCGTCCTCGCGTGCGCGAAGCACTTCCCCGGTCACGGCGACACGGCCACCGACAGCCACGCGGGCCTCCCGCGCGTCGCCCACGACCTCGCGCGCCTGGAGGCCGTCGAGCTGCTGCCGTTCCGCGCCGTGATCGACGTCGTCCCCGCGGTGATGCTCGCCCACGTGGTGTATACGGGCGTCGACGCGGGTCGACCGGCGACGCTCTCGCACGCCATCGCCACCGACCTGCTCCGCGAGCGCCTGGGCTTCCGCGGGGTCGCCGTCTCCGACGACCTGGAGATGGCCGCCATCCGTCGCAACTGGGGCGTCCCGACAGGGGCCGTCTACGCGATGGAGGCTGGCTGCGACCTGCTCCTCATCGCCCACACGCCGGGCTACCTGCTGGAATCGATGCGGGCCATCGCGCGGCGCTGCGTCGGCGACCAGGCCTTCCGCGCCCGGGTCGAGCGCGCCTCCGAGCGCGTCGGGGCCTTGCGCGAACGGCTTCGTACGCTCGCTCCCACGGGGGCGGCGGTGTCGTCGTATGAGGTGATCCGTGAGGTGGCGCGACGGGCGCCGGAGGCCGCGCGGCGGGCCCGCGACCCGACGCGCGCGCGCTAGAAGCGCCCTGCCCCGCCGTTGCGGCACATCGCGCACTCGGGGGCCATGGGGTTCATCGAGCAGCTCGCGGGGCAGTACGGGACGCGCAGGAAGGCGTAGGGCTGGCCCGAGCCGTTGTCGATCGCCTGACACTCGGTGGAGAGGCCCTGCACCGTCATCTCGCCGTAGCCCCCAGAGGCCACGAAGCGCGCCGCGCACGCGCTGTCGGTGCTCACCCACGAAGGCAGCGGCGGCATCGCCTGACGCATCCCAGCCCGCTCGTACCAGCCCTCGGTGCACGTCTGGGAGAGCGTGCAGTCGGAGGCCCCGGGGCTCATCGGGTTGCCCGCTTTGATGGTGAAGCAGAGACGGAAGCGCCCGGAGCAGTCCACCGTGAGGAAGTTGGTGCTGAAGTTGGTGCCGGGCTGCGGCATCGGCGGCGGCCCCCCCGGCGCGGTGGGGCAGCGGGCCTGGTTCATCGCGTCGAGGTAGGTGGAGACGGCGTACACCTGGTTGCCGGGGTACGTGATGAAGCACGGGGAGAGGTTGGTGATCTCCCACTGCCCCTGCGAGAAGCACTGACACGACGCGGGGCCGAGGCGCTGCCCCGCCTGCGGGAGCACGTAGCCCTCGCACGCGCTCCAGCGGCCGCCGAGCTCGTTGTCCATCACGCAGCGGGTCATGCCGTCGCGGCAGATCCCGCGGTTGCGGTTGACGCGGAGGCCCGGCCAGCACGGGCGCTCCTCGCCGATGGTGGTGCAGGGACAGCCCTCGCGCAGCAGGTCGTCGGGGCACTCCGCGGTGCCGCCGGGCAGCGTCGGGGGCGAGCTCATCCCGCCGTCGGGGCCGCAGAAGCGAGGCGGCGGGTTGTCGGCCCAGAAGGCGTCGGCGTTGGGTCCCGCGTCGCGACGCACGTCGAGCGCCGCCACGTCCGCCGAGGGGGGGATGAACACCTCCGGCATGCTCGCGTCCATGCCCGGCGGCGGCGGCGCACGGTCGGCGATGACGGGGACATCGTCGTCGACGTTGACCACCTCACCACCCGGCGTCGAACACCCGACGAGCGCCCCGAGGCCCAGCACAATCCCGACAATCAACGAACGGTTCATGGCGATCTCCCGCACAACGGCACCGTTGAGTTTCTACACACCGCCCTCCCCCCGTGGCAAGGGCCCGAAAGGGGGCGGAGGGGCGTTCAGGGCTCGTCGTCGACGATGGTGATCTCCCGAACGTCCGTGACGGTGGCGCTCTGGTCGGCCGGCATCACGCGGACCTCCATCCGCCAGCGCTGTCCCACGACCTCCATCGGCGAGCGGATCTGCAGGATGACGAGCTCGCCCGAGGTGGACTCGAACGCCCCGTCAGCGGCTTGAAGGAGCCCGCGGCCCGCCACGCGCCGGATGCGGTCGCGGTCGTCGGTGAGCACGCGCGTCCCATCGGGCGAGGTCACACGGAAGAGGAGCGACACGTCCGGCGCGAGCCCCTGCATCCGCACGCGTCCGAACACGTGGTAGCCCCCCTGCGGCCCGAACACGACCTCTGCCCGCCCGCTCCCGTCGCTCGGGATCGCTTGCCACGCGCGGCCCCCCGTCGCGAGCTCGACGTGCGGCCCCGTGCCCGCCTCCGGGGTGACGTCGGGGGAGGCATCGGCGGCGGCGTCGACGGCGCCCGCCGCGGGTGGAGAGGGTGCACAGCCGAGGAGGGTGAGGAAGGCGAGGAGGGCGGTCCGCACGGGGCGTTGATACCATACGGCTTCGTCTCCGAGGCACTGCGGTGGTAGGTTCGACGGCGTGAAACGAGCGGCGATCGTGTGGAGTCTCCTGGTGTGCAGCGCGTGCGTGGCGAAGCCCGAGGCGACGCGCGACGGCGGCACCCCGTGCACCCGCGAGGAGTCGTGCAACCGGGGTCCGCTCTGCGGCGAGGTGCGGCTCTGCGTGCAGGGCTTCTGCGCCGACGACACGGTGTTTCGCGCGTGCCCCGACGGCGGCTACCCCGACGCCGGTCCGGTGGGCGAGTGCGTGACGTGGGTGAGCTGCAACACGGCCTCGTGCGGCGACCTCGTGGCGTGCCGCGCCGGGCGCTGCGACCCGTCGGCGCCGCCCGTGGTGGTCCCCTGCGACGCGGGCGCCGACTGACTCAGCGCGAGTCGGTGGCGAAGGACACGGCCGCGAAGAGCGCGCGCCCCGGCAGCGGATAGCCCAGGAAATCGAGCACGGGCGACACCCCGGCCGACCCGTCGCGGAGGGTGCGGGTGACCGTCCGGGCGTCGAGGAGGTTGGTCGCGGAGACGGTCACGGTGAGCTGCGACGCGAACGCGGGCGTCCACGCGAACGAGGCGCCGACGAGCGTGCGCGCGGGGATCACCAGGTCGTCGAGGTTGGTCTCCTCCAACCACGCCGCGGAGACGGAGGACACGTCCGCGCGGAGCGTGACGGCCCCGACGCGCGCGTGGCGCCAGCGTCCGGTGACGGCGGCGAAGAGGTCGTGCGTGGGGACGCCGGGGACGACGCGGCCTGCGATGCCGGGGACCTCGTCGCCCGCGCGGGCGTCGGTGAAGGCGTAGCTCGCGGTGAGCTCGATGCGTTCGCGCCACGACGCGCGGAGCTGGGCCTCGACGCCACGCACCGTCGCCGCCCCGACGTTGAAGGGTTGGAAGCGGCTGCGGTTCACCTGGACGAGGGCGATGAGGTCGCGCACGTCGCGGAGGTACGCGGCGACCTCGACGCGCCCGCGCAGCGCGCCCCGCTCGCCCCGCAGCACCGCGCCCACATCGGCGTTGAGCGCGCGCTCGGGTCGGAGCAGCGGGTTGCCGCGCACGAAGCCCCGGTCGCCGAAGCGCTCGGGGAGCGTCGGGGCCCGTTCGAAGTGGCCGACGTTGGCGCGGAGCTCGAGCCAGCGGAGCGGCGCCCACGCGGCCCCGAGGCGGGCGCTGACGAGGGCCTGCGCGTCCGTCCCGCCGCTGCCCGTGTCGCGCAAGAGTTCGAGGCCGGCCGCGGGGACGAGTTGCAGTGGGCCGAGGCGGAGCGTGGCGTCGAGGCCGACGAGTGCACCCCACCGGGTGGTGTCCAGGTCGCCGACCGATTGAACGCTCCCCGCGAAGGACTCGCGGCGCGCGCGAACGACGGGCTCCAGGGCGATGGGGCCGAGGGTGAGGGCCGCGGTGGCGCCGAGTTCGAAGGCCACGCTGTCGGCACGCGACACAAACGGCGCCGCGTTGAACAGAGGGACCGGGCCGACGTTGGAGAAGACGTCGCGCCGCGCGATGAGGGCGCCCCACAGCTCGACCCGTCGCCGCGGCGGTCCGAAGGGGGCCGACAGCCGGAGGAGCGCGCGATGTTGGGAGAGCCGCGGCCCTTCGGCGGGCTGGCTCCCCGGGCCGGGGACCTCACGATCGCGCCAGCCGAGCACCGCGAGGGCGCAGGGGGCGCGCGTCGGGTCGGTGCCGAGGCAGGCGCGGGCGAGCGCGTCGATGGCGTCGGCGGCGTTGTTGCGGCGCTCGGTGGTGACGCCGGGGAGGCGCGGCGTACCGCGGTCGTCGTCGTAGGGGAAGTTGCCGTCGGTGCCCCGATAGCCGATGGCCGCGAGGGCCGAGCCGCGCGTGTCGGCGGCGCTCACCGTGGCCATGGCGCGCCGCGCGCCGAAGGAGCCGTAGCCCGCGGCGGCGGTGACGGCGAGCGCCCCGCGCGGGCGACGCGTGATGAGCTCCAACGCGCCCCCGAGGCCGGAGACGCCGAGCCGCATCGGCGCGCCGCCGCGGTAGACGTCCGCGCGCTCCAGGAGGGACGGCGGGACGAGCGCGAGGTCGACGCCGTCGCTCGCCGCGTCGTTGAGGGCGACCCCGTCGAGGGCCACCGTGACGTGCGCCCCCGGCGCCCCGCGGAGCGTCACCGACTGGGGCGCGAAGCCGTCGCCCATGCGCCGCACGTGAACCCCAGGAGCCTCGTCGAGCAGCCCGCCGACGGACTCCGCGAGGGCGCCGCGCTCGCGGAGGTCGATCGCGGTGGCGAAGCGCGTTCCCGCCTCCACGCGGGCGGCATCGCGCACCGCGCGCACGGTGGCCTCGGACTCCTGGGCGCGGGCCGTCGCTGAAATCGTCAGGGCGGCGAGCGCGGCGGGGAGCGAGAAGCGCACGGGGGCGGTGGTTGTACACGAATGTCCGAGACGAGAGCGGACGCGCGCCGAACTTGCGATGCGCGCCCCGTGGCGGTATCGAGTCGAGTCAACGGAACCGCGCCAATGACCCCTACGCCCCGCCGATGCCTGGTGGTGCGCTGCGGCGACCCGGAGCCAACGGTCGCGCACGCGCACGGATGTTTCGCGATGTGGTTTCGCGCCGCGATCTGCCCGACGGTGGCGATCGAGGTGGTCGACCCGCGCACCGACTCGCTCGACGCGTCGCGCCTCGATGGCATCGGCGCGGTGGTGGTCTCAGGGTCGCCGCACGCCGTGTACGAGCCGCACCCGTGGATCCCAGCGGCCGAGGCGCTCGTGCGTGAGGCCGTGGCGGGCCGAGACCTCCCGCTGCTCGGGGTGTGCTTCGGGCACCAGCTCCTCGCGCAGGCGATGGGCGGGTCGGTGACGCGCAACCCGCGGGGCCGCGAGATGGGGACGATCGAGGTGGAGCTCAACGAGCACGGCGCGCGGGACGTGCTGTTTCGCGCGATGCCCCGGCGCTTCGCGGCGCAGGCGACCCACTGCGACACGGTGATGCGCGCGCCGACGGGTTCGGCGGTGCTGGCGACGAGTTCGAAGGACGGGTGCCAGTCGTTCCGGGTGGGGGAGCGCGCGTGGGGCGTGCAGTTTCATCCGGAGATCACGGCGCCCATCATGCGGGGCTATGTGCGGGCGCGGACGGCGGCGCTCCAGGCCGAGGGTCACGACCCGGAGGCCGTCCACGCAGGCGTGCGCGACGAGGTCGACGGGGGCCGCGTGCTCGCCAACTTCCTCGCGGTGGCCTTCGCGGGCTAAGGGCCGCCGCGCGCCCCTCGGACACCGCGGGCGCGAGGGGACTCGCATTCATGCTCGGCCGCCGTGGCGCCGTCCCTACGTGGCGATGGAGGCGAAGGCGTGAAGGCGAGACGATCCCGATCGAGCATGGTGCGCGCGACGTTGAGGGAGGTCCCCGCGGAGCCGAACAAGGGCGACGAAGCGCCAGAGCCCGAAGACGATTGCCCGACCGCGCCGCTCTCTCGACCATCGCTCCACGAGATTGTGCTGACGCCAGGCACCGAAGCGGAGGACCCCTTTGTCTCCGCGGTGTTTCGCCGGCTCGGCGACAACGTGCGCGCGACGTTCACGCCACGCCAGCGGATCGCGTTGGAGCGCGCCCTCTTCGCCTGCCGCCCCCTCCAGAACCACCCCCTCGATGTGCGCGGCGTGGTGCCGATCTTCTTCGTCCGGTTCTACTACGTTCTCCTCGCAGGGAGAGACCGCCGCCGCTCCACGGCCGCCGTCGAGGAAGACCGTCGCCGCAAGACCGGGCTCGTGGCCGACGCGATCCTCATCGGCTTCGGGGTGTTGCAGGTGCTGTTCGCCTTCGCGATCATCGCGTACT
Source organism: Polyangiales bacterium (assembly GCA_044375895.1). Classification (GTDB taxonomy): domain Bacteria; phylum Myxococcota_A; class Polyangia; order Polyangiales; genus CAISKJ01. Next base: position 34,240 of record JBILLV010000028.1, read on the forward strand.
TCTTGAAGAGCGCGCTCGGCATCAACCTCATGCCCCACAGCCACGCCTGGGAGCTCCTCGCGGAGTAGCCGCCGCGTCTCGAGGTCGCGCCCGCTACACCCGCGTCACCGCGCCGTCCCACGACCGCAGCTCGCGCTTGAGCACCTTGCCCGTCGGGTTCGACGGCAGCCCGTCGAGAAACACCCACTCGCGCGGCACCTTCGGCCCCGCCAGCCGGTCGCGGCACCAGCCCTTCAAGTCCGCCGCATGGCGCTCCTCCAGCTCCACCGCGCCGCGCAGCACGACGAAGGCCCGCAGCCGCTCGCCCCACTCCTCGTCGGGGACGCCGATCACGGCCACCTGCGCCACGTCGGGGTGCGCCTCGATCGCGGCCTCCACCTCCACGGGGTAGATGTTCATCCCGCCGGAGATCACCATGTCCCTCCGCCGTCCCACGATCATGTAGCGCCCGTCGCGGTCGACGGTGGCGAGGTCGCCCACGCTGAAGTGACCGTCGCGGTACGACGATCGCGTGGCGCCCTCGTCGGCGTGGTAGCCCTCCACGAGCATGAGGTTCTTCGCGTAGAGCTCGCCCGCTTCACCAGGAGCGACGGGGTTGCCGGCCTCATCGAGGAGCCGCACCGACACCCCGTGCAGCGCCCGCCCGATGGTGCCGGGCAGCGCGCGGAGGTCGTCGGGGGTGGCCGTCGTGACGAGCCCGGTCTCCGTGGCGCCGTAGAAGTTGTAGAGCGTCGGCCCGAGGCGATCGAGCGCCCGCGCGCAGAGCGTCGGCGGGAGCTGCGCGCCGCCGCACAGCACCACGCGGAGCGAGCTCAGGTCGCGCGCGCGGAAGGCCGCGTCGTCGAGCGCCATCAGCCGGTGGAGCATCGTGGGGACGATGGCCGTCGTGGTGACCCGCTCGCGCGCCACGAGGTCGAGGAAGCGCTCGGGGTGGAAGTCGCGCTCGATGATCACGCTGCCGCCCATCATCAGGGACATCGACGCGAAGCCGAGGCCCGTCGAGTGGTAGAGCGGGCACACGCAGAGGTGTTGGTCGCCGCGCCGGAGCGACACCCGCTCCAGGAAGGCCATGTACCCGAGCACCGCGGCGGGGCCGAAGCCGCGCACCGCGCCCTTGGGCTTGCCCGTTGTCCCCGAGGTGTAGATCACCACCTTGCCCTCCTCGCCGTCGAGGTCGCGGTCGGGGCGGGCGGCGAGCACGTCGTCGTACGACTCGCAGCCCGGCGCGCTGCCCCCGACGGAGAAGAGGTTGCGCGAGAGGAGCGCCGGGCACTGCCGCTGGGCCTGGTCGACGGCGGGGAAGAGGTCGTGTTCGAAGAAGACGGCGCGGGCGCCCGAGTGGCGGAAGAGGTACGCGAGCTCCGCGGGGGTGCTGCGCCACGACACGCTCACCGCCGCCCCGCCGAGGCGCGCCATCGCCCCCTCCAGTTCGAAGAACTCCGGTCGGTTGTGGGTGACGATGCACACCGCGTCGCGGCGACCGACGCCCCGGCGGCGGAGGCCGGTGGCGATCCGGTCGATGCGCTCGTCCACCTCGCGGAAGGTGCGCCGGGCGCCCTCGAAGACGAAGGCCGTGGCCTCGGGCTCGTCGAGCGCCCGGACGCGGAAGATGGTGGAGATGCCCGCCCTCCCGCGCCCGAGCAGCCAGGCCCCTTCGGCCAGCGCGCGGGGGTGGGTCTTGCCCACATTGCCGCTCTTCAGAAGGACGCCGCCGACAACGCGCGCCCAGCCCGTGACTTCCCTGGCCGTATCGAACACCATCACCTCCGATCACGTTTGCCATGAAACACACCGCCCCCGTCAATGCCTTCCTCCTCGCAATCGCCGCCCTCGGGTGCGCGAGCGCCCGCGCCAACACGCTCGCCACCGCTGCGCCCGACCCGCAGGCGACGGCCCCCGCGGAGGCGAGCGCGGCCCCGGCGACCCCTTCGCCACGGGCGCAGACCCTCGTCGGCCCCACCGCCGCGGAGCTCGACGCGCTCCGCCCGCTCTTCGCGCGCGGACCGGTGTTTCTGGTGAAGAACGCGGACGCCGGCGCCGACGCGCGCATCTCGATCGTGACGCGGGTGCGCGCCAACGCGGCGATGATGCACCGGGTGATCACCACCCCCGGCGAGTACACGACCTTCATGCCCATCCTGTCGAGCGTGGAGCTCTTGTCGTCGCGGGGGACGCGCACGGCGTTTCGCTTCCACGTCGCCGCCTCGCTCTTCGACGTGACGGCCCTCTGCGCGATGAACGACCTCGGCGACCGCCGCGTCGACGTCGCCATCACCCACTCGGAGACCGGCCCCGGCGGCTCACGCTGGGACCTCACCCCCGACGGCGACGGCGCCTCCACCGTGTCGCTCACCACCTGGGGCGACCCCTCCCAGGGCCACTGGATCCTCCGTCAGGTGGCCCGTCGCTCGCCCGCAGCCATCGCCGGCATGAACATCTCGGTCGACACGGTGCTCGCGCTCGGGGCCGTCCGCCGTGCGGAGATCCTCGCGGGGCAGAACCTCCCGCCGCGACCCGCCGAAGGCGCCGCCGCGCCCGGCACGCTCGCGCCGCCCGCGTCGGGCCCGTGGCTCGAGCTCACCCGCGACGCCACGGTGCTCTCCATGGCGCTCACGCCGGAGGGCTCGGTGACGCAGGTGACGGTGGCCGCGTACACGTCGTCAGCGCCCGACGCGGTGGTCGATCGACTGCGCGACGTGGCGCATCACAACACCGTGTGGGGATCGATCCGTGAGGTGGAGATCCTCCCGACCCCAGCGGGCGCACCGGCGGGGGCCGTGCGGTACCGCGTGGTGACCGACACCCCGCTCGTCCACCTGGAGGGCGAGCAGTTGCTCCGCGTGGAGGGGCGCACCGTGTGGCAGGACGGGCTCTCGGGCGACTTCGCCCAGAGCGGCCACCGGTGGGACGTGCTCGAAGCGCCGGGCGGCGGCTCGTGGGTGCTGTTCACGGGAGGCTCCGACCAGAACCGCGCCGGCCGCGTGACGCGCGCCCTCATGGACCGCGACCCCTGGCTCATGGCGGGCTTCGCGGGCTCCTGGAAGATCGTCTGGCTGCGCAACCTCCTCCGCGCGGTGTAACGCCGGACACTCCCCCCCAGCCGCTACGGTCGTGCCACCGCGTGGTACCGTCGCGCGGTGCGCTCCTTCCGTGCCGCCGTGATCGTCGCGTGCCTCGCCGCCCCCGCCGTCGCCGCCGCGCAGCCCGCCCCCGCGCAGCCCGCCGGCGCTCGCATCGACGAGGCCCGCCAGCGCATCGTCGAAGCGATGGCGGCCTTCCGCGCGCACGACTACACCGCCGCCATCCACGCCTTCGAACTCGCCTACCGCGCCGCGCCCAACCCCGACCTCTGGTACAACCTCGCCCGCGCCCGCGAGCTGTCGGGGGACTGCGAGGGCGCGGTCGGCGACTACCAGCGCTACCTCCGCGACAAGGTCGATCCCCCCGACCGCGCCGACGTCGAGCGGCACATTCGTGAGCTCCAGACGCTCGCCGAGCACCAGGCCGCCGCGCGCCGCCGCCAGGCCGAGGGGTCGCGCCTCCGGCTCCACCTCGAAGGCGACGGGAGCCCGCGCGCGCAGCGGTGGCTCGTCGACGGCCGCGAGGTGGCCGCGGGGAGCGAGGGGATGAGCGTTCCACCGGGCGAGCACGCAGTGACCTACACCGCGCCGTCGATGCAGGACTGGAGCGCCCGCGTCCGCGTCCGCGAGGCGGAGACCGCGACGGTGTTCGCCGCCCCGGCGCTCGCCACGCGCTACGTCACCCGCCCCACGCCGCACATCACCAGCCTCGTGCTCGGCGGCCTCGGCGCTGTCTCCCTCGGCGTCGCGGGCTACTTCGCCGTCCGCTCGGCCTCCGCCGACTGCAACGGCTGCAACGAGCAGGTGAACGCCGCCAGCCGCTCGGACATCTTCCTCGGCATGGGCGCGGGCCTCGCCGTCGGCGCGGTGGTCGCGTACTTCATCGAGCGCGCGACGGGTCGCACCGAGCGCGTCGCGGCCTCACCGTAGCGAGCGCCACCAGCCCTGGTGCAGGCGCTCCACCGCGCGGATGGCCATGTCCGCCGAGGCCGACTGCGGGGTGAGCGGCGGGCGCTCGGTGACTGCGCCCGGGTCGATGAGGCCGTGGAGCGTGTCTTCGACGCACTCCTCCACGGCGCCGAGGTCGTAGCCGCCCTCCAGCACCACCCCCACGCGCCCGCCCGCCGAGGCGAGGGCCACCTCACGAAGCCGCGCCGCCATCCAGCGGTAATCTCGGCGCTGCAGGAGCATCGTGCCGAGGGGGTCGCGCGTGTGGGCGTCGTAGCCCGCGGAGATGAGCACGAGGTCGGGGGCGGCCTCGCGGAGGATGGGGAGCACCACGCGCTCGAAGGCCGTCGCGTAGCCGCCGCCGTCGGTGCCGGAGGGGAGCGGGAGGTTGACCGTCATCCCGTGGGCGTCGCCGCCGCCGGTCTCCTGCGCGTAGCCCGAGTTGGGGTACGCGGGCGACTCGTGGAGCGACACGAAGAGCACGCCCGGGTGGTGATAGAAGATGTCCTGGGTGCCGTTGCCGTGGTGGACGTCCCAGTCGACCACGGCCACGCGGCGCATCCCCAGCGAGAGCGCGTGCGCGGCGGCCACGGCCACGGTGTTGAGCACGCAGAAGCCCATCGCCTTGGTGCGGGTCGCGTGGTGCCCCGGAGGGCGGGCCAGCAGCGCCGCGATGGAGACCTCCCCCGCGTGGAGGGCCTCCACCATCGCGCAGGCGCTCCCGGCGGCCAGCCAGGCGGCCTCGCGGGTGGCGCCGTTGAAGTAGGTGTCCGCGTCGAGGTAGCCCGCGGGGCCGGCCAGGGTGCGGGTGAGCTTCTCGAGCCACGCCGCGTCGTGCACCCGGGCAAGCTCCGCGGGGGTGGCCTCGCGCAGGGCGACGGGGGTGTTGGCGAGGCCGCGGGCGCTGAGGGCCGCAGACGCGCCAGCGCTGGCCGCGTCGAGGCGGCGCGGTCGCTCGGGGTGAAACCCGGGCGGCTCGTGGGCGAGAAACCGGGGGTCGGACAGCACCGCGACGGTGGGTGTCACGACCGACGGTGGGGCGTCGGCCCAGTCTTGACCCGGCTTTGTCACGGGTGTTACCTGCGAGATGGAGTACCGCTGAAGGCGGGTCGTCGCCAACGGGAATAGTCCCGCGGCCGCGATACGACGTTCAGCAGCCTTGATTTCCCGGTGCTGCGGTGGGTCCGCGGCGGTACCGCTCCCTGCCTCCACCCTCCATCTACGGGTACACACACGATGCGCGCGAAGCTCCTGATCGGAAATCTCCTCGCGGTGCTGCTGGTCGGCACCCTCTCCTGGTTCCTCGTCGGCCGAAACGCGGCCGACGCGCTCGTGACGGGCCTGGAGCCTTCCGTCCGCCGCGCCACCGACCTCGTAGCCGCCGTGCACGCGCAGGACGGCGATCAGCTCAGCGACGCTGTGGAGGCCGCCTCCCGCGCGCCCGACCTCGCCGCGGTCTTCACCGGGGGCAGCGAGAGCGAGCAGCGCGACGCGGCCTACACCGTGGCCGAAGGGATGACCCAGCAGATCGGCGCCCAGCTCCCGCGCCGCGGCCGCCCGGCGGAGCTCGTCGCGGTGCTCTCGGCCGACGGCCGCGTCATCGGGCGCAACTCCGAGCGCCGCCTCGACGCGGGCCGCAACGTGGCGCAGGAGTTTCCCGCCGTGGCGGCGGCGCTCGCGGGGCCGCGCGGGCGCATCGTGCGCGACTACATTCACTACGGGACGCAGGGCTGGATGGAGGTCGCCGTCGCCCCCGTGATGCAGGGTGAGCAGATCCGCGGCGGCCTCCTCGTGGGCTACGCGCTCGCCGACAGCGCCGCGCGCAGCGACTCCGAGCGCATCGGCGTCGACGTGGGGCTCCTCGTCCGCGAGGGCGATCAGTGCAAGGTGCAGTCGCTCTCGGCCGGTCAGCAGGCCGAGAAGGAGCAGCTCCGCACCTGGTGCAACGGCGCCAACCTCCAGACGCTCCTGCGCGGTCGGCAGCGCATCGACCTCACCCTCGGCGGCGAGCAGTACCTCGCGATGGTGGTCCCGATGCCCGGCGTCCACACGGCCGGCAGCGCGGGCGCGATCGTGATGACCAGCGTGACGGCGGCGCGGCGCCCCTCGAGCGACGTGGCCTTCCCGGTGCTCATCGTGATGCTCCTCGGGGTGCTGCTCGTGGTGGCCTACAACTTCGTGCTCGCGCAGTACTACGAGAAGCCCATCGAGCAGATCGAGGAGAGCCTCCTCAAGGTGCTCAACGGCGACCGCGACCACCGGATCAACGTCGAGCACCCCGAGCTCGGCGGCATCGTGTACCGGGTCAACCAGCTCCTCGCGGAGTTCACCGAAGATCAGGGGTCGGGCGGCTCGGGCGGCTCTTGAGCCCGCGGCGCCTTCCGGCGTATGCATCGTGCGCCCGTCGCCGGGCGACCTGAGACCCTAACTCCCCTCCCTCACCCCCCTTTCAATCCGCGTCGCGTCGGGACTACGACCGCCCCCGTCGCGGGTTGACCGCACAGCAAGAGCCGCCATGGGACTGTTCGATTTCTTTCGCAAGAGCAGCGCCGGACCCGCCGAGCAGGAGCGCATGCTCGCCCGGCACACCGAGCGCGTGATGGACAAACGCTCGCTCAGCCCCGATCGCTTCCAGTCGATCGAGTACCTCTGCAAGCTCGGCACGGAGGACGCGTGGCGCGCCCTCCTCCCCCGCTACAACTTCACCGTCGACCCCTCCATCACCGACCGCGAGGAGAAGAACTACATCTTCGAGTCGATCGTGCAGGCGGGCGACAGCGCGGTCGAGCCGGTGAAGGAGTTTCTGCTCAAGACGACGGCGGTCAACTGGCCCATCAAGATGCTCCAGAAGCTCTTGAGCCCGGAGGATTTCGCGGGCGTGCTGCTCGACATCCTCGCGGCGGAAGACACCGTCTACCAGAAGAACCCCGAGCGGAAGATCCAGGCGATCATCTCGCTGGAGGGCATCGCCGACGCGCGCGTCGCCGGGGTGGTGGGGCGCTTCCTCGACGACGCCAGCGAGGACACCCGCTTCCACGCCGTCCGCACGCTGCTCGGGCTGAAGTCCGCCGAGGTGGCCGGTCCCCTCGCCGCCCTCCTCGCCCGCGACGACAGCATGCGCATCCGCACCACCATCGTCGACGGCCTCGTCGAGAACGCCTTCACCGTCCCCGACGAGCACCGCGAGAAGATCTCGGGCCTCCTCGGGCGCCTGCCCAACGGCCCCTTCCGCATCACCCCCGACGGCGTGATCGCCCGCGCCTGAGCGCTACTGCTGCGCGAGCTCGCCGAGGCAGCGCAGCGTCGCGCTCCGCACCGCCCGCCGCGTCGCGTCCTCCAGGGTCTGAGCCCCCGCCCCGCCATTCGAACCGCTGAGCGTGAGCGTCACCGCGGACTCGAAGCGGTACTCGCGGCCCGGGAGCGTCTGCACGATGAGCGACACCTCCACCCGCGTCGCCCCGCCGCCCTCCACCACGCGCACCCGACCGTCGATGGTGTAGCCCTCCAGCGCGCGGCGCCGTAGGGTCCGCTGCACGTCGGCGTTCGGCTCGGCGGCGTCGCTGAGCACCACGCGTCCTTCGCGAGCGAGGCTGCGGAGCAGGGCGTCGCGGGCCGTCGCAGCGAGGTCGCGAGCCGGCGTCGCGGCGTGCGAGACAAACTCCCCCACCCGCACCAGGTACCGCGCCCCGGTGGCCGCCGCCCGCGCACCCACCGGGGGAACGGCCCCTGCGGGCGTGGGGCGACCCACCGCCGCGAGACACAGGGCGAGGAGCGCGGCGGGGAGTCTCATGGGCAGTATCGGAGCCTACGCTACGGTCGAGGTCAAATTGCACGCGGCCGTTGCGCCCGGACGGCGGCGTGCGGCAGAGTCGGCGCGTGTTCCGGCGCGCGTTGGCCTCGTGGCTCCTGGTGGCTCCGCTCGCGGTCGCCGCGGCGCCCCGGCGCGCCGAGGCCTTCACCGTACAGGTGCTGGCGGCTTCAGAGCTCCAGGTCGACCCCGTCCTCGCGCCCGACCGCTCGTCCCTCGCGCTGCAGGTGCGGCTGCTCGACGATCGGGGGCGCTCCCTGCCCGGGCGCTCCGTCTCGCTCCAGATGCAGGTCGACGGCGTCGCGCAGGGGATTGTGACCCTCGCGATCGGCGACGACGGGTCGGCCACCCACACGGTTCCCCTCTCGCGCGGGCAGCGCGTGGTCGACGCGCGGGTGAGCTACGCGGGCGACGGGTCGACGGCCGCGCAGGAGCGTGCGATCCGCGTGGGGCTCAACGTCCCCTACGTCACCGCCGACGTGGTGGTGCCGCCGGGCGGGGTCGAGCTCGGGGGGCCGCCGACGACCTTCGTCGTGGCCCTTCGGGTCGGCGCGGTGGTCGACTTCGCCACGCAAGGGGTCGGTGTCGAGCTCCGCGAGGGCGACGCGCTCCTCGCCGATGGCTTCGCCGACGCGAGCGGGCGCGCGGTGCTGCGGGTGCCGTCACGCGCGTTCCGCGAGGCGCGGGTGTACCGGGTGCGCGCGGTGACGAGCGTCGACGGCGAGAGGGTCGAGGGCCCCGTGCGCGACGTGGTGGTGCGCGCGCGGACGGCGGTGTCGCTCGTGCGCGTCAGTGACCCCGGCGACCTCACGGCCCCGGTGGCCCTGGAGGGCGTGCTCGTCACCACCACGGGGGCGCCGATCCCACACGCGTCGGTGCGGGTGGTGCGCGGGACGGTCACGGTCGCGGGGGCGCGGACGGACGGCGGCGGGGCCTTTCAGGTGCGGCTGCCGGTCGAGCTCCTCGCCGAACACGACGTCTCCGTACGCGCCGTGTTCGAGCCCACCGAGCCCTGGTTCGGCGCGAGCGAGAGCCCCGCGCTGGCGCTCACGGGACCGGCCCCGCAGCGGATCCACCCGGGCTGGGTGCTCGCGCCCGCGCTCGTCGCCGCCGCGCTCGCAGCCGCCGCGGTGTTGCGCGGACGGGTGCGGGCGTCACGGGCACCTTCGGCCGAGCGGGAGGCGCCGCCCGCCGAGGGCGACCGCGTGGAGCACGTGCGGGCGAGCATCCCGCATGGGCTGCGCGTGCGCTTCGTCGCGATCGATCGGGCGACGTCGAAGCCCGTGGAGGGCGTGTGCGCGCGCTGGGGCGGAGGCGAGTGGGTCGCCGTGACGGAGAGCGTCGCGGTGCAGCCCGCCCGGCGTATCGAGTTCGAAGTGGGGGCGGCGGGGTACAGCCCGCGCAAGGTGACGGGGGAGTTCTCGCGGCCCGGGGAGTACGTGGTGCGCGTGCAGCTGCGCACGTGGCGCGAGGAGCTGTTCGAGCGGGCGAGGCCCTGGCTGCGGCGCGCGGCGTCGGGCGAGTCGATGCCGACCCTGCGTGAAGCGCTCGGCGCGCGGGCCGCGACGCCCGCCGCCGTCACCTTCGTCGCCCATGTGGAACAGGGCTGCTACGCGCCCGAAGCCCCGGACGCGCGGCACATTGCGCGCGCCGATGAGCTCGCGGCGGCGATCGATACCGCCGTGCCGACGCTCCGTCAGGATTGAACCCGCCGCCGGGCTCAACGTATAGTGGCGCCCCCTCTGGCGGACGGCGGACGGTCGCGGTCGCACGGAGCTCTGGGAGGCGCAACGTTCCCAATGGATTTTGTCGTGTGGATCGTGCTGGCCCTCGTCGTCGCGGCGGTGGCGGCCTACTTCCTGACTCGCAAGCCCGCCCTCCCTGCTCCGGAGGAGGAGAAGAAGCTCCCGCCGGCGGAGGGGAAGGCCCTCGACGCCCCGCAGCAGCGCGTGTCCGAGCCCGTCGCCGCGCCCGCGGAGAAGGCCGCAGAGAAGGTCTCGCTGCGCCCTGCGGAGCGGGTCTCGGTGCCGACGTCGACGGAGGCCTCTGCCCCCTCGGTGAAGCCCGAGGCCGTGGAGCCCACCGCCCCCTCGGTGAAGCCCGAGGCCGTGGAGGCGCCCGAGAAGCCCGCGGAGAAGCCTGCGGAGAAGCCCGCGGAGAAGCCCGCGAAGCCCCCCCGCAAGGAGGACCACGTCCGCGACGTGAGCGCCCTCAAGAAGGGCCTCACGCAGACACGAACGGGCTGGATGCAGCGCCTGTTCGCGGTGTTCACGGGGAAGAAGGAGATCGACCCGGCCCTCCTCGACGAGATCGAGGAGACGCTGCTCACCGGGGACGTGGGCGGCACCACCACGAAGCGCCTCGTCGACGGCCTCAAGGAGCGCCTCGACCGGAAGGAGCTCGCGGACGTCGACCGCGTGTGGGACGCGCTCAAGGCCGACTCGCTCGCGATCCTGGACGTGACGGCGGCGGCCCCCTTCGGCGGCGCGACGCCTTCGAAGCCGCTGGTGATCCTCATGGCCGGCGTCAACGGCGCGGGCAAGACCACCACCATCGCGAAGCTCGCGACCCGCTACAAAGACGAAGGTCGCAACGTGCTGCTCGCGGCGGGCGACACCTTCCGCGCGGCCGCCGTGGCCCAGCTCGAGATGTGGGGCAAGCGGGTCGGCGTGCCGGTGCACAAGGGCAAGGAGGGGGCGAAGCCGAGCGCGGTGCTGTTCGAAGCGGTCAAGCGCGGGGTCGACGAGGGCTTCGACGTGATCATCGCCGACACCGCCGGGCGGCTCCAGACCAAGGCGCCGCTGATGGAAGAGCTCCGGAAGATCCGCGAGGCCTGCGGCAAGGCGATGCCGGGCGCGCCCCACGAGGTGCTGCTCGTGCTCGACGCCACCACGGGGCAGAACGCGATCGTCCAGGCCGAGGAGTTCTCCAAGGCGCTCCCGCTCACGGGCGTGGTGCTCACCAAGCTCGATGGGACGGCGAAGGGCGGCGTGATCCTCGCAGTGGCCGAGGCCTTCAAGCTGCCGGTGCGCTTCATCGGCGTGGGTGAGAAGAGCGATGACCTGCGTGAATTCGATGCCCGCGACTTCATCGAGGCGCTGTTCGCGCGGGGGGATGACAACCCCGCGGCGTAGGGCGGCGCCAACCGCCGTTGCAAGCGCAAAAACCCCCTGTGCTACGGCCCAGATTTGCATTGCGACGCGGTGAATGCCGGTGATATAGTCCGCCGCACTTTGACGAATTTCTCAGCGATTTCCAACACTTGGCCGTCGCTGGGCCGCACGAGGATCCGAGGCGCTCAACCCGCCTCGCAACGGGAGAGAGCGACAGGGGTGACGATGGGCCGCAACACGATCGCCCGGTTTCTGCTGACGACGGCGCTGACGGGTCTCCCGCTCACCGCGGCAGCCCAGCAGGCCGCGCAGCCGCAACCGCAGCAGGCCGGTGGGTCTGACATGGACTTCTCGCAGCCGGAGCAGGCTCAACCAGAGCAGCCGGCTCAGGGTGGTGAGACGGGAGCGACGGGCGCCGCCCCGCTTCAGCTCGACGTCCCTGGGGGAGAGGTCGCCGCGCAGCACCACCCGTTCCAGGAGGACATCTACGCGGTGCAGCAGATTTTCGCGCTGCGCAACCGCCGCCTGGAGCTCACGCCGACGGCCAACTTCTCGCTGAACGACCCGTTCGTTCAGCACACGGGGTTTGGTCTCAACGCCAACTACTGGATCTCGAACGTGCTGGCCGTGGGTGTCACGGGGGTGTTCTTCCAGGGGCTCAACGCGCCCTCGGACGTGAACCTCTTCGTGGGTCGCTCGACCAACCTCGTCGTGCCGATCAACGAGTACCAGCTCGCGGCCGCGGTGAACTTCTCGTACGTGCCGCTGTACGGGAAGTTCTCGATGTTCTCCCGGTACATCTTCCACTGGGATCTGTACGTGTCCGCGGGCGTCGGCATCATGCGCTCGCGCCCGATCGCCGCGATCGACCCGGAGACCCGCACGTTCGACTGGAACACGGCGATCCTCTTCGACGCGAACATCGGCGTGCGCATCTTCTTCTCGCGCTCGGTGGGTCTGACCCTCGAGCTCCGCAACTTCGTCTACCCGGAGCTGCTCGAGAACACGGCCATCGCGCCCGACACGGCGTCGACCTGCCCGCGCTGCCGTCGTAGCAACACCACGTGGACGGGCGAGTCTCGGCTCACCGACAACGTGATGGTCTCGATCGGCCTCACGTTCTTCCTGCCCTTCTCCTTCAACTATCGGCTGCCGAAGTGAGGACCCCGTCGATGAAGCGACTGATCGGCACGCTGGCCCTCGTGGGGGCCGCCCTCGCCGCCTCTCCCGTGCAGGCGCAGGAGATCCAGATCCGCGGACCGCTGGCCGGCGCCCGCTCCGTGGCGCGGCTCGTCCGCTACCGCGAGGGCCGCATCGCGGTGACGCCCCTCTTCGGGATCTCCCTCCAGGACACCTTCTCGCGCGACCTCTTCTTCGGTCTCCGGGCCGAGTACCACTTCACCGACTGGCTCGGGGTGGGCGTGATGGGCGCGGTGGCTCCGGTGCACATCGACACGTCCCTCACCGACCAGGTGAAGGCCAACTCGGTGCCGTCCAACCCCGCGCAGGTGCCGCGCGCCTCGCAGTTTCCGTCGCAGGTCGGGCGCCGCAACTGGATGGCCGACCTCCACCTGACGTTCATCCCGCTGCGCGGGAAGTTCGCGCTCTTCCAGAGCCTCGTGGCCGACGTGGACTTCTTCCTCTTCGCGGGCGCGGCCTTCGTGGGCCTCGAAGAGCGGCAGGACACGACGCTGCGCTCGGACGCCTCGCCCGAGGCGCGCAACTCGAGCCAGACGGCACGCGCCTCCCGCGTGGCCATCGCGCCGACCTTCGGCGCCGGCCTCAACTTCTATCTGAACCGCTTCATCTCGATCAACTTCGAGTACCGCGCGACGCCCTTCTCCTGGAACACCTCGGGCACCGACGAGAACAGCGCCGCCCCGCGCTGTGGCCTCGCGGGCAACGAGGCGTGCACGGGCTTCTCGGACTACGCGTCGACGTACTTCGCGCGCAACCCGGCCGACCGCCGCACGATCATCGACGCCAACGACCGCTCGCTGTCGTTCAATCAGATGTTCACCATCGGCGTGTCGATCTACCTGCCGACCGCGCCGCGCATCGGCCCCTGAGCCTCCTCTCTCTCCTCCCCTCCTTCGTGTGATCACCGTCGCCTCCCCGCACGACCGTGCCCGCTGGAACGGCTACGTCGAGCGTCACCCCCACGCCTCGGTGTACCACCGCTGGGAGTGGCTCGACGTGTTCGCCCGCGCGTACGGGGTGAGCGTCCACCCGCTGCTCGCGCGCTACGAGGGCCGCGTGACGGGCGTCCTCCCGCTGGTGCGCGTCGCCCTCCCTGGCGCCGCGGCGAAGCTCGTCTCGCTCCCCTACTTCGGCCACGGCGGCGCCCTCGCCGACGACGACGCCACCTGGCGCTGCCTGCTCGACGCCGCGGGCTCGCTGCGTGACGCGCTCGGCGCGGCCCACGTGGAGCTCCGTCACGCGCACCCCGTCCCTGGCGAGGCGCTGGCCACGCGCGCCGGCAAGGTGCTGATGCACCTCGACGTGTCGGTCGGCGAGGAGGCGCTGCTCAAGGCGGTGGGCGCGAAGACCCGCGCGGACATCCGTCGGCCGGAGAAGGAAGGGATGACGGCGCACGTCGGGGGCGCGGAGCTCCTCGGGGAGTTTCACGCGGTGTACGCCGACGTGATGCGCGACCTCGGGAGCCCGTCGCACGCGCTCGGGCTCTTCGAAGCCGCGATGGCGGCGATGCCCGAGCGCACCTTCGTCGTGGTGGTTCGCTACGAGGGCGGGGCCGTGGGCGGAGGGTTTCTCGCGGGGATGGGCGACACGCTGGAGATCCCCTGCGCGGGCACGCGCCACGCCTTCGCGCGCCTGCGGGGCAACATGCTGCTCTACTGGACGGTGATCCGCGAGGCGATGCGGCGCGGGTACAAGACCTTCTCCTTCGGCCGCTCCAGCGAAGACTCCGGCACCTTCACGTTCAAGAAGAACTGGGGCGCCCGCCCCGTCCCGCTCCCCTACCACTACCTCCTCCCGGCGGGTCGATCGCTCCCCGAGGCGTCGGGCGACTCGGCCCTCCTCACGCGCGTGAGCGAGGCGTGGAAGCACCTGCCGGTCGGGGTCACGGCGCGGGTCGGCCCGCGGCTGGTGCGCTGGCTCCCCTGAGCGCACGATCGCAGGGCGCGCTGTTGCGCCGCGGCGCCGCGGCGTGATACCGCGACGGCCGTGTCGCCCCCGGTCGCAGGCTTTCGAAGCGTTCGTGGACACGGCGCCGCCATCGAGCTCCTCCAGCGGGCCGTGGCGAGCGACCGGGTGGCCAGCGTGTACCTCTTCGCGGGACCGCTCGGCGTGGGGAAAGACCGCACCGCCCTCGCCCTCGCGCAGGTGCTCAACTGTCGCGCCCGCACGCCCGACGGCGACGCCTGCGGGGAGTGCCCGGCGTGCCGCAAGATCGCCTCGGGCGTCCACCCCGACCTCCTCGTGCTGCAGCGCGACCGGCGCGAGCCCGTCAAAGACGCCGAGGCCGAACGCGACCGCCAGAAGCGCCGCGAGGACATCCCCGAGTCCGAGCTCCGACAGAACCTCACGGTCGAACAGGTGGAGGAGGTGCTCGCGCGCATGCCCTTCCGCCCGCACGAGGGAGGCTCGCGGGTGGTGGTGGTGCGCGAGGCCGAGCGGCTCCTCCCGCAGGCCGCCAACAAGCTCCTGAAGACGCTGGAGGAGCCTCCGCGTGACACCCACTTCGTCCTCGTGACGCACCGACCCTCGATGCTGCTCTCCACCATCCGCTCGCGCTGCCAGATCGTGCGCTTCGGCCTCCTCTCGCTCGACGACGTGCGCGCGGTGCTCACGTCCCTCGAAGTCGACCCGGTCGTCGCTCCTCTCGGTGACGGCTCCGTCGGGCGCGCGCTGGCGTTCCGCGACGGCGACGAGCGGACGCGGCGCGAGGCGCTGAAGGATGAGGTGCTCGCGTCGTTGCGCGCGGGTCAGCCCGGCGCCCTCGTGGCGATCGGCGAGCGCTTCAAAGACCTCGACCGCCGCGACGCCGACGCCGTCCTCACGCTGCTCCAGCGCCACTTCCGCGGCGAGGCGGTGCAAGGGGGCCAGGAGCCCCGACGCGCCGCCGTCCACGCCGCCCGGGCCGACCTCGTCCGCGAGGCGCAAGAGCTGCTCGACGGCGCCAACAACCTCAACGTGCAGCTCACCATCGAAGCGATGCTCGTCCGGCTGCGCGAGGTGCGCTCGTGAGCGACCCGCAGCGCCCGCCGCGCCCTTCCAAACAGCCGCCGCGTGACGGCCCGCCGCAGCCGCCGCAGCCGCCGCAGCCGCGCCCCTCGCGCCGACCGCCGCCGCCCGCCGCCCCGCCGCCGCGTCCCTCCAAGCGCCCCCCGCAACCGCCGCCGCAGGGAGCACCCCGACCGCCGCAGCAGGGCG
>JBILLV010000227.1:0-14906 GCA_044375895.1 Polyangiales bacterium
GATTCTGGGTGAGGACGCGGGGACGTACGTCCAGGGGTACTTCGTCTACGACTCGAAGAAGGCCGGCGCCGTGACGGTGTCGCACCTCCGCTTCAGCCCGCGCCCCATCCGCTCGGCCTGGCTCGTGCGCCAGGCGAGCTTCGTGGCCTGCCACCAGCCGGGGCTCATGGAGAAGATGGACGTGCTCGCCCTCGCCGCGCCGGGCGCCACCTTCCTGCTCAACGCGCCGTGGTCGCCGGAGGAGGTGTGGGGGAAGCTCCCGCGCGAGGTGCAGGTGGCCATCGTCGAGCGGGGACTGCGCGTCCACGTGATCGACGCCCAGCGCGTGGCCGAGGCGGCAGGCCTCGGCAAGCACATCAGCACCGTGATGCAGGCGTGCTTCTTCGCGCTGTCGGGCGTCCTCTCGCGCGAGGCGGCGGTCGAGCGGATGCGCGAGGCCATCACGAAGAGCTTCATGAAGCGCGGGGCCGAGGTGGTGCGCCGCAACCTCGACGCGGTGGCCAACGCGCTCGAGCACCTCCACCCCGTCCCCGTGCCGAGCGCCATGGGAGACGCCCGGCCGCGACCCCCGCCGGTGTCCGCGAAGGCGCCCGACTTCGTGCGGCGCGTCACCGCGGTGATGATGGAGGGCCTCGGCGACTCGCTCCCGGTGAGCGCCTTCCCCGTGGACGGGACGTGGCCTGTGGGGACGGCCCGCTGGGAGAAGCGCTCCCTCGCGCTGGCGCTGCCCGAGTGGGACCCGACGATCTGCATCCAGTGCAACAAGTGCTCGCTGGTGTGCCCGCACGCGGCCATCCGCACGACGGTGTACGCGCCGACGGAGGCCGCGCGGGAGCCCGCTGGGTTTGCCTCGCTGGCGTGGAAGGGGGACGGGTTCGAAGGGCACAGGTACACCGTGCAGGTGGCCCCCGACGACTGCACGGGCTGCGGGCTCTGCGCGGTCGTATGCCCCGCGAAGGACAAGAAGAACCCGCGCCACAAGTCCCTGGAGATGGCCCCCGCGGGAGATCGTAAGGAGACCGAACGACCGCGCTGGGACTTCGTCGCCTCGCTCCCCGAGGTGGGGCGGGCGAGGGTGCACCTCGACGTGAAGGGGTCGCAGCTGGTCGCGCCGCTGTTCGAGTTCTCGGGGGCCTGCGCGGGGTGCGGGGAGACCCCGTACCTGAAGCTCTTGACGCAGATGTTCGGCGACCGCGCGATGGTGGCCAACGCCACGGGCTGCTCGTCCATCTACGGCGCCAACCTCCCGACCACCCCGTGGGGGACGGACGCGGACGGGCGCGGGCCGGCGTGGTCCAACTCGCTCTTCGAAGACAACGCGGAGTTCGGGCTCGGGATGCGCCTGGCCGCGGACGCGCGGCGACGACGCGCCGAAGGGCTCTGCCGCGCGGTGGCCTCGGTCGTCGGGGACGAGCTGGTGACCGCCCTCGTGAACGATCACACCCGAGACGACGTCGGCATCGCGGCCCAGCGGGAGCGCGTCGGGGCGCTGCGGGAGGCCCTGCGGGGGGTGGACTCCGACGCTGCGCGGGCGCTCCTCGTGGAGGCCGACTGGCTGGTGCGGCGGAGCGTGTGGATCGTGGGCGGCGACGGCTGGGCCTACGACATCGGCTACGGCGGCCTCGACCACGTCATCGCGTCGGGCGAAGACGTGAACCTCCTCGTGCTCGACACCGAGGTGTACAGCAACACGGGCGGGCAGCAGTCGAAGGCGACGCCCCTCGGCGCGGCGGCGAAGTTTGCGGCGGCGGGCAAGGAGACCTCCAAGAAAGACCTCGGCCTCCTCGCGATGAGCTACGGCAACGTCTACGTGGCCCGGGTGGCCTTCGGCGCGCGCGACGCCCAGACGGTGAAGGCCTTCGCCGAGGCCGAGGCGTACCCGGGGCCCTCGCTCATCATCGCGTACAGCCACTGCATCGCCCACGGCTACGACCTCGTGAACGGCCTGGAGCAGCAGCGCCTGGCGGTGGAGAGCGGGGTCTGGCCCCTCTACCGCTTCGATCCGGCGCGGGGGGCGCGCGGTGAGTCGCCGTTGCACCTCGACGGCCCGCCGCCGAAGGTTCGGGTGGCCGACTATCTCCGCAACGAGGGTCGCTTCCGCATGGTGGAGCTCGCCGACCCGGAGCGCTACCGGAAGCTCGTCGCGCGGGCCGAGCGTGAGGCCGTGACCCGTCGTTCGGTGTACGAACAACTCGCGGCGCTGAAGGTGACCCCGAAGGAGGACGCATGAAGCTCGACACCACCTACCTGGGGCTCCGCCTCGCCCACCCGCTCATGGCGGGCGCGTCGCCGCTCGCGGACACCCTCGACGGCGTGCGGCGCCTGGAGGACGCGGGGGCCTCGGCCATCGTGCTCCGCTCGCTCTTCGAAGAGCAGGTGAGCGCCGAGGAGATGGCCGCCCACCGGCACCTCGACGGCGTCGCGGAGAGCTTCGCGGAGGCGACGACGATGTTCCCGCTGACGGAGGTGTTCGGGGGGCGAGTGGACGCGTACCTGGAGCACCTGCGGCGCGTGCGCGAGGCGGTGTCGGTGCCGGTGATCGCGTCGCTCAACGGGACGCACGTCGGCCCGTGGATCGCGTACGGGCGCCACATGCAGGAGGCGGGGGCCCACGCGCTGGAGCTCAACCTCTACACCCTCCCCACCGACCCGTCGGTTGAAGCCGCGGCCGTGGAGCGGGGCGAGCGCGCGCTGATCGAGGCCCTGTGTGCGCGGGTGACCATTCCCGTGGCGGTGAAGCTGTCGCCGTTCTACTCGTCGCTGCCGTCGTTTCTCGCCGACGCGGAGGGGGCCGGGGCGCGCGGGGCGGTGCTGTTCAACCGCTTCTACCAGGCCGACATCGACATCGAGGCGCTGGCCCTCACGCGCGAGCTCCACCTCTCCGACCGCAGCGAGCTCCTGCTGCGGCTGCGCTGGCTGGCGATCACGTCGCCGCGCACTGCGCTGTCACTCGCGTGCAGCGGGGGCGTCCACATGGCCGAAGACGTCGTGAAGGCCGTGATGTCGGGCGCCCACGCCGTCCAGGTGGTGTCGGCGCTGTTGAAGCACGGCGCGGCGCACCTCGCCGACCTCCTCGAAGGCTTCCGCCACTGGGGGGAGGCGCACGAGTACACCTCCGTCGACGAGCTGCGCGGCAGCATGAACCTCGCGCGCTGCCCCGACCCCGCGGCCTACGAGCGGGCCAACTACCTCCACCTGCTCCAGAGCTGGCACGGCTGAGGCGTCGTTCGGGCTCATCGCGCCGCGCGTTTTGCGGTACCACTCCGCTCCCGCGCATGAACCCCGACCTCGCCGACCTCATCGCCCCGCTCTCCCTCGCGAAGTTTGTGAAGACGCACTGGGAGCGGCGCTCGCTCTACCAGCGCGGCGACGCCGGTCGCTTCGACGCCGTCTTCGATCGGGAGCGCCTCTTCGCCGCGGCCCAGCGCCCGATGGGGGCGCACGCGGGTGATCCGCGGCGGCTCAAGGCGGGCTTTCGCGACCTGCGGGGCGAGCACGCCGAGGTGAGCATCACGCCGGCGCAGGTGGCGCCGCTGCTCGCCGCGGGGATGACGATCCAGGCCGAGTGGCTCCACGAGAGCGACCCGGAGCTCGCCGAGTTTGTCGCGGGGCTGCGGCGCTCGTTCGCGGCGCCGGTCGAGGTCGACGTCGCGGCCTTCCTCTCGCCCACGGGGTCGGGCTACGGGCTGCACTTCGACACGACGTCGATGTTCATCCTCCAGCTCGAGGGCACCAAGCGGTGGCACTACGGGAAGGCTCCCGCCGTCGAGCGCCCGGAGCACAACCTCATCCCCGACGCCGCCGCGCGGGCCGCGGGCGTGCACGGCTTCTCCGAGCGCGACCTCGTCGTGCAGGAGCTCTCGCCCGGCGACATGCTCTACCTCCCCGCGGGCACGTGGCACCACGTCTGCGCGACGAGCGAGTCGCTCCACGTCTGCATCACCCTGCGCCCCGTGAGCGTGCTCGACCTCGCCCACGACCTGCTCGTCGACGACCTGCTCTCCGAGGTGTCGGGGCGGGCGCTCCCTTCGGCCCTCGGTGGGCTCGCGAGCGAGGCCGATGAACGGGCGCGCTTCGAGGCGATCTTCGCCGGGCGCCTGGAGGCCCTGCGCGCGGCGGTGGGGCGCCTCACGCCCGCGGCGCTCTACGACGCGTGGATCGCGCGCACGGAGGGCGAGGAGGACGAGGCGCCCATCGCGCCGGACGACGTGCTCGAACACGACGAGCCGCTGCGCTGGCGTCGGGTGGTCGCCGAGGACGGCGAAGACCTGGTGGAGGTGCTCGTCGGCGAAGGGGTGGCGGCGATGCCGGGGCACGCGGAGGCGTTCTTGAAGAAGCTCGCGGCGACGCCGAAGTTTCGGGCGGAGGTCGCGAAGCAGTGGGTCGAGGAGTATCCGTGGGACGATGTCGCGATGCTGCTGCGCGAGTTTGTCTCGCTCGGCGTGCTGCGGCGGGCGCAGTAGCGGTTGCCCTACGCGCCCGTGTCGAGCGCGCGGAGCGGCGGGAGGGCGACCTCGACGAGCGCGGGCGCGTCGCGCAGGAGCGCGAAATGGTCGCCCGGCGCGGTCACCACGTCGACGCGGCGGTAGAGCGCTGACCAGCGCGCGACGTTGCGGTTCTCCGGGTGCCGCGCGGCGGCCTGGAAGTACGTGAGGTCGGTCGCGGGCAGCGCCGTCGCGTGGGCGTAGCGCGCTTCGGCGTCGCGCATCCAGCGCGCCGCGCGCTCGAGGTCGCGTCGCAGCACGGTGACGTCCGCGTCGGGGGCGAGCAGTCGGCGGTAGGGCTGGAGCAGGTGGAGCAGCGCGACGCTCAGGTCCGTCGCGGCGTCGTCGGGGAGCGTGACGCGCATCGACGCGGCCAGCAGCGCCGCCGCGTAGAGGAGCTCGGTCCCCGGCCGCGGGCGCTCCTCTGCGGCGTAGCCCTGCGGGTGGTACGCGTCGAACATCACCACCCGCGCCACCTCCACGCCGCGCGCGGTGAGCGCCTCGGCCAGCGCGTGCGCCACCACCCCGCCAAACGACGCGCCCACCAGCACGCAGCGCCGCCCGCCGTCGAGGGCCTCCAGCGCGCCCGCGAGGAGGGAGTCACATACGGCGTCGAAGGTGTCGCCTTCGCACTCGAGCGCGTACACCCGCCGCTCCCGACCGAGCGCGGCGGCGAGGGCGCGGAGGTCGCGGGCCCGGAAGAAGAGCGGCGGCGCGAGGAGCGCGGGGGTCGGCTCGGGCGGCGCCGCCAGGAGCTGCAGCCGGGTCGAGGGCGCGGCCCCGGCGAGGTGGCGCGCGAGGGCGCGGAGCGTGGTGTGGCGCTGGAGCGCCGCGGCGCTCACGGGGCGTCCGGCGACGCGCTCCATGGCGACGGCGAGCTCCACCGCCTGCAGCGAGTCGAGGTGGACGTGGCGCTGCACCTCGTCGTCGGGGTCGAGGCGCTGGCGCGTGAACTCCGACACCACCCGCGTGAGCCCTTCGAGCAGGTCGCCCTCGGCGCGGCGCGGCGTCGTCACCGTGACCGGCGGCGGCTCGCTGACCTCCTGCGAGCACGCGTACAGCACCGGGAGCTCGTCGGCGGCGTAGAGCGCCCGCGCCTTCGCCCGCTGGAGCTTGCCGCTGGTGGTGCGCGGGAGCGCCCGCGGCGGCAGGAGGACCACCGTCTGGAGCGGCAGCCCGAGCTGGCGCGCGAGGGCCTCGCGGAGCGCGGCGGCGACGGCCCCACCGACGGCGCGCGCGTCGGCGTCGCGGAGCTCGGCGGCGACGAGGATGCCGTCGCGCAGAGGGTCCTGGAGCGCGATGAGGCCGCCCGGACGCAGGGCCTCGTGGGCGCCGGCTAGCGCGCGTTCGAGGTCGGGCGCGGCGTGGTTTCGCCCGCGCACGATGACCACGTCCTTGAGGCGCCCGGTCACGAAGAGCTCTCCCTCCCAGAGGAAGCCTTCGTCCCCGGTGCGGAGGTAGGAGCGGGCGCCGTCGGTTCCTTCGATGCGGGCTTCGAAGCGCTCGGCGGAGAGCTCGGGCTGGCCCCAGTAGCCGAGGGCCTTGCTCGGGCTGTCGACCCAGATCTCGCCGACCTCGCCGGGGCCGCGCGCGACGCGGGTCGTCGGGTCGACGACGCGGACGTCCACGCCGGGGGGCACGGGGCCGGTCCCCACGAGCGCGAAGTCGCCCGCCTTGACGGCGCGCTCCGTCGCGAGGGCGCGGCGGTCGACGTGGGCGAGGCGGCGGCCGCGTACGGTGACCCCGACGGTGTGCTCCGCGAGGCCGTACGCCGGGCAGAACGCGCGCGGGTCGAGCTTCGACGCGCGGAAGGCCTTGAGGAAGGCGTCGACCGTGTCCGGCTGGACGGGCTCGGCGGCGCTCATCACGACGCGCAGGGCGGAGAGGTCCCACGCGGCGCGCTCCTCGGGGGTCGTGCGGCGCAGGAGCAGCGCGTAGGCGAAATCGGGCGCGGCCGTCGCCGTGGCGCGCTCGCGGTGGCAGAGCTCCATCCAGAGCGCCGGGCGGCGCGTGAAGCTCTGCGGCGACATGAACACCGCGCGGAGGCCGAGCTGGAGCGCGAGGAGGAGCCCCGAGATGAGCGCGAAGTCGTGGTACATCGGCAGCCACGCGACGCAGACGCTGTCCCGCGAGAGGCCGAGCGCGTCGGCGCAGATCGCGTGGGCTTGATGGGCGAGGTTGCGGTGGCTGATGACCACGCCCTTCGGGTCGCCGGTGGAGCCCGAGGTGTACTGAAGAAAGGCGACGTCCCCGGGGCTGTGGTCGACGTCGCGCCACACGGCGGGGTCGGCGGCTTCGACGGCCTCGTCGGTGTCGGCGTGCCAGGGGAGCGCGGCGACCTGCGCGAGGTGCGCCGGGAGCGCCTCGGCGAGGTAGCCGGGGAGGGCGAGGTCGTAGGGAGCGGGGCAGAGCCCGAAGCGGGGGTCGGCGTCGCGGACGATGTGGGCGAAGGCCGCGAGGTCGCCCGGCGGTGAGCCCGGGACGGGAGGGTACACGGGGACGGGGATGACCCCCGCGCGCATGCACGCGACGAAGCCGATGAAGAACGCGAGGCCCGGCGGGAAGGCGAGGACCACCCGGTCGCCCGCGCGGGCTCCCCAGCGCGCGGTGAGGGCGGTGGCGAGGCGCCGGGTCTGCGCGTCGAAGCTGCGCGGCGTGTGGCGCTCGACGAGGTCGCCCGACGCGTCCGCGAACGCGAGGAACTCCTTGTCCGGCACGGCCGCGAGCACGTCGCGGAAGGAGCCGAGCGGTGTGGTGGGCGCGCCCCGCGGGTCGGGCGCGGTGGCGTAGGAGAGGAGGACGGGCTCGTGCTCCAGGGGTGTGAGGACGCCGTTGGCGGCGACGAGGCCGGAGGCGATGGCGTCGTCGTGCCAGGTGAGTCCGCGGGTCCAGGCGCCGGCGAACCACGCCCGCGCGACGCCCTGGATGCCGGGCAGCTCGTCCCGCGCGGCGAAGGTGCGGCGGTCGATGTCGACGTGTTCGAAGGAGACGCGCGCGGAAGGCCCCGCGGGGCGGAGCGCGCCGTCGCGGGGGTAGTCGTGGGTGACGAAGCACGGGGTGTGTCCGTCGCGGTTGCACGGCGCTCGCTTGGTCGCGACGAGGGTCATCGGGGCGGCGACGGCGTCGGGGGTGGGGACGACGAGGTTGTGGTAGCGGTGGTGCGCGGGGTTCGACGGGAGCATCGACGCGTCGAGGTGCGCGACGGGGGCGTTGACGGTGTGCCCGACGCCGCCGAGCACGCGGCGCTCGTCGGCCGTCGCGTGGGCGCCGAGCACGCGGAGCGCGCGGTGCGGCGCGACGGCGAGAATCACCTGGTCGAAGCGCGCCGTCTCCCCGTCGACGTCGAGGTCGACGCCGCCGCGGTCGCGTCCGCGGAGGGCCACCCGCGCGCGGGTGCGGACGGTGACGCCCCGCGTGGTGAGCTGCGCCACCACCGCGTCGACGTACGCCGACGAGCCGCCCTTCATGCGGAGGAGCTGCTGCTCGCCGCGCCGCGCGAGGTCGAAGGCGTGGCGGAGGAGCGGGCGCAGGGGCATCGCGCGGTAGTAGGCCTCGGTGTGCCCGGGGAAGAGGTACACCACCTGCCCGTAGAAGAAGTACCGCACGAGGGCGCGCGAGAAGCCGCGGGCGTCGAGGTACTCGCCGAGGGTGACGCGGTCGTACGCGGGGTCGCGGAGCAGCCGGGGGAGCTCCTCGCGGCGAAACGCGGCGACCTCGGCGAGCACCTCCCGCGCGAAGGGGATCTCGGCGAGGTCGGCGTACGAGAGGGCGCCGTCGGGGGTGCGCCACGAGCGCGCCTCGGCGAAGGGGGCGACGGGTTCGGTGGGGATGCCCAGCCGGGCGCAGAGGCGGAGGAGGTTGGGGTGGGTGTGCTCGGTGAAGACGCCGAAGCCGGGGTCGACGGAGCGCCCGCCGACGTCCACCGACACCGCGTGACCGCCGCAGCGCGCCGCGGCTTCGAAGAGAACCACCGTGTGGCCGCGCCGGGAGAGCAGCTCCGCCGCCGCGAGGCCCGCGCCGCCGCCGCCCACCACCGCAACGCGCTGCGGCTGCGGGCGGAAGGGGAAGGCGTCGTCGGTGGCGCCCCGCGCGGCCTTCGAGGTCGCGTAGACCGCGAGGCGCACGCGCGCGAGGGCGCCGAGGGGCGGGTGGTCGGGGTGGCACTGGGCGGGGGATGTGAAGAAGCGCCGCTCCAGCGGGTCGTCCGGCGCCGGGACGACGGTCTGCGGGGCGAGCTCCAGCGTCGCGACGGGGCGCCAGGCGGTGCCCCAGCGGCGGGAGACGTCGTCGAGGTCGTGCGCGGGCCCTTCGGCGAGCTGGACGCAGAGCACGAAGCGCCACGTCGACGCGCGGAGGTTGTGCGCGAGCGAGGCCGCGAGGTCGTCGGCGCCGCCAGGGTCGAGGGTGACCGTCGGCGGGTTGTCGGCGTGGGGGAAGAAGGCGTACTTGCACGCCCGGTCGCGCCCGAAGGCGTACGGCGTGATGCTGTAGTAGGGCGCGTCGAGGAGGTTGGTGACGAGGCGCGGCGCGTCGGGGTGCGACGGGTCGCGCGCGAGGAGCGCCTCCATCGGCTCGAGGAAGCGCGCCGGCGTGAGCTCGCCGTAGGACATCTGCGGGAGCGTCTCGCTGCTGGAGCAGAGCAGGTCTTGCAGGGTGTGGCGCCCGTCGTCGTCGAGGAGCTTCACCGCGAGGCCGCGGAGGTCGCGGGTGTCGGCGAAGGCCCCGCCCTGCACGTTGCTGAAGCGCGCGCGGCAGGGGTAGGTGCGCGGCGCGGCGAACACGCCCACGGCGAGGTCGTCGGGCAGCGTCGGCACCGTGAGCGTCCCGCGCGCGATGCCGTGGCCCTTCGGGTGGCCGCCGCGGAGAGGACCCGGCGGCGCGCGCGCTCCGGCGGGCGGGCGGTAGTCCCGCACCTGGGCGGCCCACGGCGGGAGGATCTTGGCGATTTCGGCGTCGTCGGCTTCGAACGGCAATCGGGTCGCTCCTCCGCCGGACCCTACGCGCGGCGCGGCGCCCGGCGGCACTCAGCGCGCCTCAACGCGCCTCAACGCGCCTCAACGACGGTGGACCCGAGGGGCCTTGAGGCGCGCCGACCCTCGACGCCCGGGGGCGCCGGGCGGTACCATTCGCTCCCGCCGCGCGTCCCTCGCGGGGCGCCATCCATCCCACCTGGGAGAGGCTTGTGTTCGGCTTCGGTGTCCCTGCCCGTGTCCTCGCGGCCGTCTCCCTCGCCCTGGTCGCGTGCGACGTGCCCGCGCTCGTCGAGCTCGCCCCCGACGCCGGGCGTGACGCCACCGCGGACGCCGCCGCGCCCGCGCCCACCCCGAGCTGCCCCGACCCCGCGGAGCTCGGGTGCGCGCGCGTGCGCGTCGCGGGCGGGGCTTTCACCCAGGGCGCCGACGACCTCCCCGAGGCGACGCCCCCGCTGCGCGACCTGCGCGTGTCGGACTTCACCCTCGACGGGTACGAGGTCACGGTGGCGCGCGCGCGGCGCTTCCGCGACGATCTCCCGCGCTGGCTCGCGTCGCTTCCCTCGCGCGACGAGCTCCGCGTGCGCTACCCCAACGGCGCCACCGTCCGCGTCTCGCTCGTCGGCCTCTCCGCCGCGACGCTGCAGAACCCCGCCGAGGGCATCGGCATCAACCGCCTCGACGACCCGCGGCCCGCCGTCGCGCAGCACCCGGTCAACGGGGTGTCGTGGGCCGTCGCTCAGGCCTTCTGCGCGTGGGACGGCGGGCGCCTCCCCACCGAGGCCGAGTGGGAGTACGCCGCCCGCTGGTGGCGGAGCGAGGCGCCCGCGGGGCGGCCCTTCTCGTGGGGCGACGCGTCGCCGCTGGGGCGCTGCGACCTGGCCCATTGGATGATCGCGGTGTTCACCCCCAACGGCCGCTGCACGGGGACGGACGGGCGCGCGTCTCGCCCGGTGGGGAGCCTCCCCCTCGGCCAGACCTGGGGCCTCTTCGACCTCACCGGCAACACGCTGGAGTGGGTCGCCGACCGCTACGTCCCCTACGGCGAAGGGTGCCCCGGACGGTCGGGCGCCGACCCGCTCTGCGACCGCGACGACGCCCCCGAGCGCTCGTTGCGCGGCGGCTCTGCGCAGACCCCGGCGGCGACGCCCGCGCGCCTCCGCACGGCGGCGCGGGCTCGCCAGACCCCGGAGCGCCAGGACAACACCCACGGGTTCCGATGCGCCCGGTGATCGCGCGGCGGGTGCGCGCGTGACGCAGCGGAGCGCGGCGGAGCGGCGGGTCGGGCGCACGCTGGGCGGGCGCTACACCCTCACCCGCGTGCTGGGCGTCGGCGGCTACGGGGCGGTGTTCGAAGCGCGCCACGTGCTGCTCGACCAGGCCGTGGCGGTGAAGGTGATCGACGTCGACGACGCGCGCCCCGCGGCCGAGGCGCGCTTCCTCCGCGAGGCCCGCGCCGCCGCGCGCATCGAGCACCCGAGCGTGGTGCGCGTCTTCGACCTCGGCCGCGACGAGGCCGAAGGCTGCCTCTACCTCGCGCAGGAGCTGGTGCGCGGCGGCACGCTCCGCGACTGGATGGAGGAGCGCCTCGTCGCCACGCCCCGCGAGGCGATGGCGCTGCTCGGCCCGGTGATGGAGGGCCTCGCCGCCGCCCACGCCGCGGGCGTCGTACACCGCGACGTGAAGCCCGAGAACGTGCTCCTCGCGCCGTCACCCCACGGCGGGCTCGCGCCGCGGGTCATCGACTTCGGCGTGGCCTTCCTCACGGCGCGCGATGAGCCCACGGTGACCGGCGACGGCGCCGTCGGGACCCCCGCGTACATGGCCCCCGAGCAGGCCCGCGGCGCGCGCGACCTCGACGCCCGCGTCGACGTGTGGGCCGTCGGCGTGATGCTCTACGAGCTGCTCCTCGGGCGCCGGCCCTACGACGCCGACGGCGCCCGCGCGCTCCTCGCGGCCCTCGCGCACGCCGAGCCCGTCCGCTTCGCCCGCCACGCCCCGGAGGCCTCCGCCGCCCTCTGCGCCGTCGTGGAGCGCGCCCTCGCCCCGTCGCCCGACGCGCGCTTCGCCACCGTCGACGCGCTGCGCGAGGCGCTCGCCGCGTGCCCCGATGTGCGCGACCCTGACGCCCGCTGGGCGCCCCGCGCCGCCGCGGCGACGCTGCCGACGCAGCCCGAAGCCCCGCCGGGTGAAGCCCCCCCGCGTGGTGGGCGTGGGCCTCGTGTCGGGTGGGTGGCGCTCGTGGTGGTGGCGACCCTCGCGGCGCTGGCGGCGCTCGCCTCGCTGGGTGGGCGGCGCGCGACGCCCGCGCCTCGCGTCGCGGCCCCCCCGCGCGTCCAGGTGGCGGCCGCGGTGCCTGCGCGCGAGGCGCCGCCCGTCGCGCTGGTCGTGGCGCGCGACGCGGAGGCGCTGGCCCCGCCGCCCGCGGTGAACGCTCGCGTCCGCCCGCCCGCGAGGGAGCGCACACCCCCGACGCCTCGCGGGGTCGCGCGCGGCGTCAACGGGGCGCCGATCCTCGCGCCGCCGGGGCTGGAGCCCACCGGGGGGTGAAGGGCGCGCGCCCGGTCAGCGCGGCTCGTCGGAGACACGCGTCGCCCGCGGGTCGAGGAGGTAGCCCTCCTCGTTGCGCGTGAGCACGTCGACGAGCCCCAGGCGCCGCAGGCTGCTCACCGCGACGTAGGCGCGGTGCGTGCCGGAGTCCTCCACCATCCGCTGGCCGCTCCACGCCGCGCGGACGATGGCGTCGACGTCCGTGCCGCGGCCGGGGCGCTCGACCCGGGCGTCGACGAGCACCCGCAGCACCCGGGCGAGCGCGAAGCGACCCGCGAGCGACACCGCCGCCTCGCCGGGCGCCTGAAACCACAGCGCGTCGCGCGCGAGCACCGTCACGCGGGGCCCCGTGACCTCGGTCGTGGCAGGCGGCGTCGCGGGCGCAGGCGACGGGCCGAGCGCGGCCTCCATCGCGGGCGTGAGCGCGAGGGGGACGTCGTCGGCGGTGGGGGCGAGGTGCGCGTGGACGAAGCGGGTGAGCCCGAGGAGGTCGTCGGGCCACGGAGCGCGGAGGAGGGCGGCGGCGAGCGCGTGGTGGAGCCGCGGCGCGCGCCCGTGGACCCGCAGCGCGAGCTCGCGGACGAGGTGGGGGAGGTCCTCGGCGCGGTCGCGGAGGGCCGGGAGCGCGACCACGCGGGCGCCGAGGGCCCGGGCGAGCGCGTCGCGGGCCACGGCCTCGTCGGCCCTCCCCTGGTCAGGCCACCAGAGCACGAGCAGCCGCGGCGCGCGGTCGCTGCAGGCCCAGGTGACCACGTCGTCCTGCCACGCGGCGTCGGCCAGGGGGAGCGCGCCGAGGAGCGCCGTCCGCCCGTGCGCCCGTTCGAAGAGGGCCTCGCGCGCGCCGACCGGCGGCGCGGCGGCGGGCAGCGGCAGCACGGGGAGGGCCTCCGGCGCGCGCGCTGCGAGCGCCGATGCCACCGCGTCGACGCCTGCGGCGGGGCCCCCGTGGAGCACCACCGCGCGGGCCCCCGCGGGCACGTCGGCGAGCGCGGCGGCGACCCGCGCCATCGCCTCGCTGAAGGCCGGGAAGCCCGCGTCGCGCGCGTCCGCGGGGGCGCGCTCGACGCGCCGGGCGAGGAGGAGGATGCCCCCGAGGCGCAGCGTCTCGCCCGAGGTGAAGGCGGCCTCCGTGACGCGCGCGTCGCCGCGCCAGGTGCCGTTGCTGCTGCCGAGGTCGGTGACGCGGAGCGCGGCGTCGTCTCCTTCCAGTCGCGCGTGGCGGCGCGAGACGCTCGGGTCGTCGAGGAGGCCGCCGCCCGCCGCCGCGTCGCGCCCCAGCGTGAGGGCCTCGCCGCAGGGGATCACCACCCGCCCGCCGAGCCGCGTCGGGTCGGGGTGGTGGACGACCGTGAGCACCCACAGCCCTCCATCGAGCGCGACCTCGTCGAGGGTGAGGGTGCGCGTCGCTTGCATCAGAAGCTCCACGCGAGGCCCGCGCCCCGGGAGGTCATGCGGACGGCCGGTCGTCGTGACGGCGCGACGATCCACCAGACGACGCCGACGACCGCCGCCGTGGCCCCGATGCTCACACCCACGATCGACAGGTCGCGGTAGAGGGTCGCCCGCTCGTGGAGGGCGCGGGCCTCGGGGTCGGGCGCGCACTCGACGGCGTCCGTCGCGCCGAGGTCCGTCGCGCCGCAGCGCACGCGCAGGTCGTCCACCGCGGCGGCGCGGAGCAGCGAGAGCGTCGCGGCTGTGGCGAGCGACACGCCGCCGACGCCGATCAGCACCCACGGGGCCCACGCCCGCGGCGCGACGGGCGCGTGGACCGGCGGCGCGAGGTCGAGCGTGACCGCGCGGGGAGGAGGAGGCGGTGGTGGCGGTGGCGCTGGAGGCGCTGCAGGCGTCTCGGGCGTGAGCGCGACGGACTCGCGCAGCGTCTCCCCCGGAGCGATGGCGAGCGCGCGCTCCAGGGGGTGGTGCCCCGCGGCCGTGACGCGCAGGACGACGGTCCCCGCGGGGACGCGCAGCGGCTCGCGGAGGGGGAGCGTGGCGACCGCGCGGCCGTCGAGCGTGACGGCGGCTCCCGCGGGGCCGTCCTCGAGCGCGAGCGAGGCGAGGTGGGCGCGCACGGCGGCGAGGGATGCGCGGAGGGGGGCGGCGTTCTGCGCGACCCACGGGTCGTCGGCGCCGAGGCAGGCCACGAGGTGCCGCTCCGCGTCGACCCAGCGCCCGAGGGCGTGCTCGGCGAGCCCGATCTGCGCGAGGGTCGACGCGCGACCGTCGATGGCCCACGCCGCTTCGAAGGCCCGCAGCGCGTCGGCGTCGCGCTGCGCCTGCCGGGCGGCGAAGCCCTCGCGGAGCAGTGGCCGCGCGTCGGTCCCCTGCGCGTCGCCGCGCGACGGCGCCGCGAGCGAGAGCGCGAGGAGCGTTGCGAGGAGGGCGCCGGGGGGCGGTGCGTTCACGGGCGCTACTCTACACGAGGGCCTCGCGGCGGCGATGGCCCGACGTCCTCGCGGTCGGTGGAGGGCGTGAGCTCGACGTCGCGGTAGACGCGGTCGACGTCCAGGACGCCCTCCAGGGCCGACAGCGCGATGGTCTCTCCGTCGGTCGCCTCGCGCAGCACCCACTCGTTGTCGGCGCCCCGCGTGTACACCTCGATGCATCGGTCGTGCTGCGAGACGAGGACGTAGTGCTTCAGCGACTCGAGCTTGCGGTAGCGGCGAAACTTGCCCGTTCGATCCCACCTCTCAGTGCCGTCGGAGAGCACCTCGACGAGCACCAGGGGGTTGACGATGGCGTGCGGGTCGTCCTCGTGGGTGATGGGCTTTCCGCGCACGACCGTGACGTCGGGGTAGGTCGCGAAGCGGATGCTGCGCGGCCTCGTCCGCTGGTCGGAGGTGAGCACGCGGCAGGGGCGGCCCTCCACCAGGCGGCCGAGCTCCATGATCATCTGCGCGCC
>JBILLV010000582.1:0-3684 GCA_044375895.1 Polyangiales bacterium
CGGGCGAGGGTGGCGGGAAGGCCTGGCGCGCGGCGACCGCGAGGGCTTCGAGCGCGGCGCCGAGTATGGGCGCGAGGACGCGTTCTACTTCCCGACGGAGAAGATTCGCGACCGCGAGGCGCGCGTGAAGAGCGGCGTGGCAGGGCTACACGCGCGGCATGGGGGACGGGCGAGCGAGCGAGCGGAGGGAGCGCGGGGCGGTGCTGCCGTCGTTCCCCACGCAACCGTGGGGGTCTCGGTGACGCGGGCTCCCAGGGGTGGCGCGCGAGGCGCCAACGGGGAGTGGTACGAGGGCGGGAAGTTCGTCGCGGCGACCGATCGCCCGAAGGGCCAGGGGCGGCGGGCTCGGCCTGCGCGCGCGGAAGAGGTCGAGGCGGGCGTGCGTGAGGTGCCCCCCGCGGAGGGGATGCGCCCGATCTGGTCACAGGTCGCGGGCGTCTACCGCTACGACCGGGCCGTACGGCGCTTCGGGGAGGCGCCCCCGGCATGGCGCGCGTACGTCGGCGAGGAACGGGCGCGCGAGCTGGACGCGCTGCGCGACAGGTGGAACGTGGGCGAGCGGTGGTACTCGCTCGCTGGGACGGTGGCTGGACTGCTGAAGGGTGGTGCGTGATGGGCGAAGGGTTCTGGACGGGCGTGTTGGTGGGCGGCGTGCTCGGGCTCACCGCCGGCGCGGTGGTGACGGCCGTCGCGGCGCAGGAGGACGGCGACCGCGAGCGCAGGGCCGGCGCGAGGTCGCCGACGAGGCGCACGCCGAGGGGCTCCGGGCGGGGGTGCTGCGGGGGCATGCGCTCGGGCTCGCGCAGGGGCGGCAGGAGGCCGGCCCGAAGGGGTACAAGCGGGGCCTCGAGCAGGTTCGCCGCACAGCCCGTACGGCTGTCGCATAGGCGATGGGGAGGCGCAGCCTACGGTCGAGGCGAAGCGCGAGACGGGGGCCATACCAACCCCTGAGCCCCTTCAAATACCATCTGTCGCGTGCCAGACCTGTAAAACGTCGCTTCGATGATGAACCGACCGGCGCGTTGCAGCCTCTGTCGCACCTGCGAAGCGCGCCGCAAAAAAATGATGTCGGACGATCCATCCGCCGCGGGGTCGCCCCGAGATTCAACGACAGGTCTGTCATCCACCTTCAGCGCGACAGAGCAGTCGCTCGCATGACAGACGAACTGCCCGCGAGAGACGGACACATACGCCTCAAGCTCGCCTCGCTCCCCACCCCTGCGACGAAAGCAGAACTCCGCCGAACTACCGCCTTGGTAGGGGAACGGGAAATCAAGACGGTTCGTCGCCCGGATGCATGCCAAATCGGTTTGGCGAAGTGCATCGCCGGTCGGCGGGTACACCCACCGCGAGGCCTGGTGCATGGTGGCGCCATTCGCTGAAGGAGTCGCTGGCACGAGATCGTTCGCCGAGGCGGGCGCTGTCCCTGTTGCACTTGGCCGAGCAGACGACACAACCGTGGGCGGGGACTGCTGCGGGCCGGACACAACAGCCCACAGAGCACACACCAGGCAAACCGCGACGATGAACAAGAGCCCGAGAATCCTGCCGACGTTCATCCGAAGAGCCTACCAACTGTCGAGCTCCTTCGCGTCCCCCAAGTTCGCCGTCGCTGTATCCGCGCCCCTTCGTCTGGAGGGGTAGACGGCACCCGGCGGGGGGACGATCGCAGGGCTCCTAACCGGAGCAACCGCTGACCGCTCACTGAGAGTTCCCGTAGACTCCCCTCCGCCGAAGATGCTCCGCCAGGACGGAGACGAACACCCCACGCCGCGCCGCAACGCCATCGCAGCGGCCGCCATCGTGCGCTCGGCCGCTGTCGCCGCGCGCCTCTGCGCTGAGCCGCTCGCGCGGCAGTTCGCGGCGTGGCCCCAGGGCGCAGGCCCCTGCGCGGGCGTGGTGCTCGGCCCCGGATGGCGCCTCTTCGACGGGGCGCGCGTCGAGGCGATGCTGCACGCACTGCCCGACGGCTTCCGTTGCGGCGTCGTGGGGTTCTCGCTGGCCCAGGCGCTCGTCGCGGTCGAGGTGATCGCCTTCGAGTACGGGCGCGGCGACACGCCGGGTGCAGTGCTCGCGCGGACGCTGCAACGCCCCACGGGGCCGGGGGAGTTCTGGTGTCTGGTGCTGCTCGACGAGGGCGCGGCCGTGGTGCCGGTGACGCCGTCTGCGGGCGACGGAGGCGGGCGGGCATGAGCTGGCGCCACGACACCGCGGCCACGTCCCCGGCGGCGCGCGCGTGGCGCGTGCTGCTCGACGACGGCACCTTCCGCACGGTCTACGTCACGGCGGGGCCGGAGGGCGGCTTCGTGGCGTCCTTCGGCGACGAAGACGAGGGCGCCGACGCCTGGGAGGGAGCACCCCGCGAGGCGGTGACGGGCGTGTGTGCGGGGATGCATTGGGCGGTGCGACAGATCCTGAGCCCCGACGACCAGGCCCCCGCCGACACGTGGCGCGCTGGCGCCGAGGCGATGCGCGAGGCCGTTGCGCTTCAGCTCGAACACCAGGCCGATGCGCTCGAAGCGTCCGCGCGTGGGGAGAGCGACGCCGGGATGGCCGCCGGGCTCCGTGTGGTCGCAACGCACCAGCGGGAGCAGGCCGTGCTCGTGCGGGCGATGCCGCTGCCGGCGGCGCCGTCGTGACGACGCTCGGGCGTTGACCGCGTCGACCCGCCGCGCGTAGCGTCGACCTTGCGCTCAGCCGAGGAGGGCGGAGTTCCCAGGAACTCCAATGCGAAAGCGCGCCGAAGGCATCACCCGCCCCCCGGGCGAGAACGTCATCACCACCACCTACAGCGAGACGCCCGACGCCGTGAGGGTCACTCTCTCGTCCGAGCACGGCAGGAAGTGGACGGCGGAGGTCGGGCGCGCGGAGGGCCTCGACCGCATCAACATCGCGTCGCGCTGCGCGATGGATCTGCACCTCGACTACCTCGGCGCGCTCGCGGTCGCCGACGAGGTGCTGCGACGCCTCGCCGCGGCCTCCGTCGCGTCGCCGTAGCGCGGGCGGGAGCTCCTGCACGGTACCCCGAGAACAGCGCGGGGCGCCCTCAACGAGGCGTCGGAGTAGCCCCGAGGCAGCGCGGCGCCTCGTTGATGAGGCCCCAGGGTAGCCCCGTGGCTGTGGCTCCGCGCGGGGAACGGGCTTGACGAAGCTCCGCCGTGTGATGCCTACTCCGCGCCGGTCTGCGCAGTGCGCACCGACCCGCCGACGAGGGAACCCGCACCGATGGCCGACCCGAACCTCTCTGCCTTCATCTGGTCGGTCGCCGACCTGCTCCGCGGTGACTACAAGCAGTCGGAGTACGGCAAGGTCATCCTACCGTTCACCGTGCTGCGTCGCCTCGATTGCGTGCTCGATGCCACGAAGCCCGCCGTGCTCGCCGAGAAGGCACTGCGCGAGAAGGCCGGGCTCAACCCTGCGCCCTTCCTCATTAGGAAGTCGGGTCAGCTCTTCTACAACACGTCGCCGCTCGACCTGAAGAAGCTCGTCGGCGACCAGGATCACATCGGCGAGAACCTCCGCGCCTACGTGCAGGAGTTCTCGCCCGCCGTGCGCGACATCTTCGAGAGCTTCGAGTTTCACACGCAGATCGACAAGCTCGCCAAGGCGGGCCTGCTCTACCTGGTGACCGAGAAGTTCGCCAACGTCGACCTGCACCCCGAGGCGGTGAGCAACGCGCAGATG
>JBILLV010000583.1:0-3661 GCA_044375895.1 Polyangiales bacterium
GACACGGGGGCGTCGAGGCACACCAGCAGCTCACGAGGCACGGCCGGCGCGCCCACGACGCGGCCCACCGCCACGGTGGTGACCACGGACGCGCTCGGCGGGGTCACCGTCACGGTGCCGCGCACGGGGCCGGTGCAGGGGCGCGCGTTCTGGGCCCGCACCTGGAGCACCACGGGGGAGCCGGAGGGGAGGTCGACGTACGCGCCGCCCTGGGCCGAGCCGAAGGCCCCGTAGGCCACGTTCGCAAAGAGCGTCGAGGCCGGCGTCGCGGCGACCGCGGGCTGGTTGGGGGCGGCCGGGCGAGCGGCAGTGCCGGGGAGGCAGAGGTCGACCGCGCCGAGGCCCACGAGCGCGTGGAAGAAGCGCACCCGCGCCTTGCCCTCCTCCGGCAGACCGAGCAGGTCTGTCCCCGCCGCGAGCGCGAGCCGCGCCGTCCCCACCGTCACCCCGTACACGATCGCCGTGCTGCGCTCGCCCGGGTCGAGCGTGTCGGTGCGCACCGAGAGCGCGGGCGGCGCCCCCGCGGCGGCGTTGGCGCGCCGCAGCACCACCGCGTGGTCGCCCGGCGTCAGCTCGACGTAGCCCGCCACGCCCTTGTAGGCGAGGCCCTGCACGGCGGCCACCGCCGAGTCGTCGAGGAAGGCCGACACCGACGCGAGGGTGCGGTCGGGCGAGGCATGAATCACACGGAGCCCCGCGGGTTGCGGCGGCGGCGGCGGCTCGGCCTCGCCGCCCCCATCGCTGGGGGGCATCGGGGCCGCGGTCGCGGCGGGCGTCGGGCCGTCTTCGTCGACGATGCGCCCGGTGATCGCGTTGAGCTGCTCGGCCGAGTAGGAGGCCGTCGGACCAGGCGTGGGGCTACCGCAGCCGAGCGGCGCGAGCACGAGGGCGAGGAGAGGAGCGAGCGTGAGGGAGCGCATGGGCGCGGGAGCCTACACCACCTCCGCGCGGGGGGAATCACCCTCGAAGGGCTCCTGGCTACAGCGCCACGACCTCGTCGGCGGCGTTGCACCCCCAGCGCCGGAGTTCACCGGTGGCGGCGCGGACCCCCACCACCGCCCGCCCGGCCCACACGGCGGCGCTGACGCCGTCGAACACGCCGCCCGCGTTCCACTGCTCCAGGCGGAAGGAGGCGTCGGGGTGGGCGGGGTCGAGGCGAACCACGCCGCCGTCCCAGCGCAGCTCCACCACCGGGCGCCCGCGGAAGCACCGCAGCACCTCCCCCGTCAGGCGCGCCGCCGTCGTGCGGGCGGGCGTCGCGGCCGTCCCGTCGATCCGCACGGCACGGATCCAGACCGTCCCCTCGGGCTCCCGGAGGCTCGCGCGGGGGGTGCAGGTGGCCACCCAGGTGTCGCCCGTCCACGCCACGCGCGGCCCGTCGCAGTACGACACCGTCTCGGTAAACGCCGGGAGCACGCGCTGCCGCGGGCCGCCGTTCACCGGGTCGAACACCACCCGCGGCTGCTCGATCACCGCCTCCAGCGGGCCATGAGCGTACGTCCACCCCTGCGGGACGCGGGTGAGCGACGAGGGGATGAGGTCGGGCTGCACCACGCCGCCCCGCCCGTCGGCCAGCATCCCCGGCCGCTGCGACACGCGGAACCACTTCCACCCCGGGCAATCGACCCAGTTGACCCGCCCCTGCACGGGTGTCCCCCACGGGCACGCGGTGTTGTCGCTGCTCACGAGGGCCGCCGCGGTGCCGTCGTCGCCGGCGCGAACCTCCGCGAACACGCTCCGCCAGCGCCGTTGGATGGGCCACACGCGGAGGTCTTCGAAGATCACTGGCCCCCGCGCCACCGCGAGGTCGTCGGTGGCCACGAGGGCGCCGGTGCGGCGGAGTTCCCAGCGGCCGAAGGTGCCCATCGAGGAGGAGAAGGCCACCCAGAGGAGCCCGTGGCGCGCGTCGGCGTCCATCGCCTCGACCCGCCCCGGCACCCCCCGCAGCACCCGCGGGACGCCCGTCGGACGCCCGTCGGCGTCGAGCGCCTGGGCCACCACGTCCGTCCCCGTCGCGCCGGGGGCGAGCCACACCAGCGCGGCACCCGTTCGGGTCCGAACCATCCGCACGATCCCCGTCGGCGCCGCCCCCTCACGCTCGGTGGTCACGCGCCCGTCGAGCGCGTAGGCCCGCGCATCGGCGAGCGCGCCCGCGTCGGCCCTCGGGCGACCGGGCCTCGGCCACGCGGGCCGCAGCCGCGTTTCGTTCGGCACCGTACGATCGATCGGCGGGGCGCCCGCGTCCTCGCCCGGCAAGGGGGGGCGACGGCACCCCAGGGCCAGCGCGACCCCCGCCAGCGTTCGAAGCGCCCTCACGAACCTTCGCCGCGACGCCACGCCTGCGGGGTCACGCCCGTCCAGCGCCGGAAGGCCCGGTGAAACGCCGTCGCGTCGGAGAATCCCAGCACGAAGGCCACCTCGGCGATGGCGCTCCCCGGTCGACGCAGCAGATCGAGCGCCCGCTCGCGCAACACATCATCCCGCAGCGCGCGAAACGACACCCCCGCCTCCGCCAGCCGACGGCGCAGCGTGCGCTCGCCGACGCCGAGACGCCGCGCGACGTCCGCGAGCTCGGGCGGCGCGTCGAAGGCCCCCGCGTGGAGCACCCCGCGGACGGCGTCGACGGGGCTCGTCGCGACGGGCGCCTCCACCGCGCGGAGGAGCCGCGCCGCGTGGTGCTCGTAGAAGGCCGAGAGCGAACGGTCGACGGGCGCGAGGGGGCGCGCGAGGAGCGCCCGATCGAACACCACCGCGTGCGCCGGGGCGTCGAACGCGACCGGGACGCCGAAGAAGCGGTCGTGGGCCGCGCGCTCAGGCGGGGCCGCGTGAGCGAACGCAACCGCCTGTGGGTTCACCGGGTCGCGCAGCACCTCCCGGACGATGTGAACCACCTGGGCCAGCACGCACTCCACCGCGCAGCGCACGCCGAAGGGGGTCTCGCCCGGGGCGGCGCGGGCGTGGGTGACGTGGGCCTCGTCTCCCACCACGTGCACCGCGAGGCTCCCCGGGTTGCCCGTGAGGGAGAAGAAGCGGGCGGCGCGCGCGAGGGCCGTCCCGACGTCGGGGCTGGTGAGCACCGCGAAGCCATACACGTCGTAGGCCTCCAGGCGCATCCTTTGGGCGACGTCGAGGGGGAAGGCCGGGTCCGCGGTGGCCGCCACCAGGGCCTCCCACAGCGCCACCACGCTGGCCGCCGGCACGCGCGCCTCGGCGAGGTCGACGTCCGCCACGCCATCACGGGCGATGCCCGCCGCCGCGCACCAGGCCTCGGGCCACACGCCACGCGATCGCCCCGCCTCCAGCAGGAGGAGCACCTTCGCGAGGGGCACGCCCGGCAGGTTCTGGAGGCTCATCGGTCCCGTCGAGGGCGACGCTACGGCGCCGTGGCCGACGGGGTCAATCCTTTGGCCCGCCGGATCAATGCCAGCGCTCGCCCCGCGCGGTCTCCTCCACGGCATGAACCTTCGCGCCCCCCTCTTCGCCCTGGCCCTCTCCCTGCCCGCGACCGCCGCCGCGCAGGAGCGCCCCAACGCGGTCTCCGTCTCGCCGCTCCTCGGCCTCCTCGGCCTCGCACGCATCAACGTCGGCGCCTGGGCGATCAACTACGAGCGCCGTCTTGGCCCGCACCTGGGCGTGCTGGTGGAGGCGAGCGGCGTCCATG
>JBILLV010000228.1:0-14763 GCA_044375895.1 Polyangiales bacterium
TCTCCCTGAGCCCGGCTCTGCGGGCGATCCGATTGGAGCCCAGGCGTGAGCTCCTGCGAACCCTGGGAACGCTGGACGCGCGCTAACTGACCGGCATTGCCGCTACGGCCACACCAGCACGTCGGCCTCGCCGCGCCGCGCGATCTGCGCCTCGATGTGCGCCACCAGCCGCTGCCGTCGGCGCTCGTACACCGCGTACGACGCCCGGTTGATGAGCTCGACGCCCGCCATCGGGTCGCGCTCCACCTCCGCGCGAAACGCCCGCGCGTCCGCCGCGCGCAGCCGCTCCCACAGCGCGCGCGGCAGCCGCGTGATGGCGTCGGGCGAGTTGATGCGCCCCATCACCGGCGCGAACCACCCCGCGTCGTTGTCCCGGTACACCACCTGGCCGTGCTCATCGATCGGGATGTTGCAGCAGTTCCACCGGTCGTAGTTGGACATCAGCCAGTCGAACACGAGGATCACCGCGATCTGCTTCGCGCGCTCGTTGCGCTCCGGCGGGATCACCCCCCGCGGTGCGAGCCACGACTGCCACTGCCGCCGCGGCGCCCCCGCGTGGAGCTGCTCGCCCCGCAGCACCGGCATCCACACGCTCGCCGACCCGCGCACGGTCTCATCGCTCTGCACGATGAGCCGGTCGCTCGCGGTGTAGCGCCCGAACACCGTCGCCGGCACCCGCTTGCCCGTCACCGGCGGGATGCGGCTCTCGATGCCCAGCAGCCGTCCGAAGCGGTACGACACGATCTCGTGGCGCCACCACATCTCCTGCCCGGGGCGCTCGGCCTTGAAGCCCGTGAGCACCCCGTCGCCCAGGTCGAGGCAGTACACGATCGCGGTGCTGCTGTGCCGCGACACCATCCGCTGGGCGGGCTGCGACGCGAGCCGCTGGAGCCAGTCGTCCTCCGAGCGCCCACGAAAGGTGCGCCGCCCGCCCTGCTGCGCCGCCGCCTCCCCAACTGCCAGCGCCGCGCCCGCGAGCGCACAGGAACCCAGAAACTCCCGACGCCCGAGCGCCAGACCATCATCGACTCTCATCGCGCGGCGCGATCGTTACACCGCCTCCCACCCCCGCGGGAAGCGCAGACCGCGGCGCCCCTCTCGACGGACGTACCCTGTCACGGAGTGGGGCGCCCGCCGCCGAATGTGCTCTGAACTGGCGACCCTGCGCCGGGCCGCTGCTACACTCGGCCCACTCGACGCCGATGGCAGATATCACTCGAGACAGCCTTCTCGCAGAGCACCTGGACTGGATCCTCGAGACGACCTTCCTCGCGCGCCTCACGATCGACGAGCAGCACTCGGTGCTCGGGGCCATGTCCTGGCGGCGCTACGGCGCGGGCGAGGTGATCGTCCGGGCAGGCTCCCCCCCACCAGGCGTCGATCTCATCATCGAGGGCCAGGTGCTGGTGGAGCGGAGTGGTGGCCCCGCGGCCATGTCTCGCGTGCTCGGCCCGGGTCACCTCATCGGCGAGCGCTCCCTGCTTCGCGCGTCGCCCACGGTGGCCGACGTGAAGGCCCTCTCGCCTGTGCGGGCGCTCCACCTGACGCCCGACGCCTTCCGCGCGCTCCTCGAGCGAGCCCCCCACCTCCGCGCGGATTTTGAAGCCCTCGTCGAGCTGCGCGAGCGCCTCCCCGTCCTCCTCGAGCTCCTCCTCCAGAACAACACCCTGCGGCTCATCGGGCGCGACGGCCTGGAGCAGCTCCTCGACGTCGCCACCTTCGAACAGCTCCCTGCGGGCCGGGCCATCTTGCGCGCGGGCGACCGCAGCCGCGACGTGTACCTCCTGGTGCGAGGCCGGGTGGTGGTCTACGCCCCGACCACGCCCGACCGCCCGCGCGAGGTGCTCTCCATCGAGGGCCCCGGCGCGCTCCTCGGCCACGCCGCCGCCCTGCTGGAGCTCCCGCGCACCGCGGACGTCGAGACCGTCGAGCCCACGGAGATTCTTACCGTCCCGGCCCGCGCCTTCATGGACGTCGTCTCGCAGAACCCCTCGCTCCAGCGTCGGCTCTACCAGCAGCTCGCCACGATGGACCTCCGCGCCCACGACGCGCGGAGCGCAGGCGGCGCGGGCATCCTGGTGTCGGTGTACGGCACCCGCGACCACGTCGGCGCCACCACCCTCGCGTACGGCCTCGCCTGCGAGCTCTCCGAGAGCGGGCCGACCCTCCTCCTCGACCTCGCGGGTGACAAGAGCGCCCGCCGCCTGGGGATGAAGACCGTCGAAGACGACCTCGCGGGCATCCCCGTGACGCGCCTGGAGACCCCGCCCGAGTGGCCCTTCCAGGTGCTCTGGCCGCGGGATCGGGGCGGCGCCCTGGCGCTCATCCACTGGCTCCGCGAGCGCGACGCGCGGGGGGCTCACCTGGTGGTGGCGGCCTCGTCGCAGGGGGCGGTGGACGTCGGGGTGATGGCGGCCTGCGAGTCGGTGGTGCTCGTGCGCCACGCCGACGAGGTGATCCACGCCGAGGCCGCGCGCCACGGTCAGTTTCGCGTCGAGGCGCTGCGCGTGCGGCCGGGGCTCTCGGTGCTCCCGCACACCGGCCCCAACACCGTGCGCATCCCGCAGGACGCCTCCGCCGCGTCGGCCTTCTGGCGCGCGGGCGACCCGCAGGTGCTCCGCGACGAGGGGAGCGGCCTCGGGCGCGCGTCGCGTCGGCTCGCGCGGACGCTCCAGGGGCGCTCGGTGGGCCTGGCGCTCGGCGGCGGCGGGGCGCTAGGCTTCGCGCACATCGGGCTCATCCGGGTGATGCGGGCGGCGGGGGTCCCCATCGACTACGTGGCCGGGTCGTCGTTCGGCTCGCTGGTCGCGGGCATCTATGCGGCGGGCGGGCTCGACGCCCTCGACGCGCTCATCCGCGAGCGGGGGAAGCTCCAGGCGCACGTGTGGGGCGCGATGCTCTGGTCGCACCTCATCGCCCGCTTCGTCGATGG
This sequence comes from Polyangiales bacterium, assembly GCA_044375895.1. Taxonomy (GTDB): domain Bacteria; phylum Myxococcota_A; class Polyangia; order Polyangiales; genus CAISKJ01. The sequence goes on from JBILLV010000228.1 coordinate 2,933, forward strand.
GCTCGTCGGGTCGCGGCAGATGGCCGAGACCGAGATCGCCTTCCTCCCCGTCTCGATGGACCTCTTCACGGGCCGGCAGATCGTGCTCTCCCACGGCACCATCGGCGAGGGGGTGCGCTCGTCGTCGTGCCTGCCGGGGCCCTTCGCGGCCTACCGGACGGGCTCGTGGCGCCTCGCCGACGGCGGGATCATCAACAACGTCCCGGCCTCCGTCACCTGGGAGGCGGGGGCTCACTTCATCGTCGCGTCGAACATCATCCCGAAGAGCACGTCCCCGTCGTCGCAGCTCCCCGACGCGCTGTCCGACCTCGAGTCGCAGGTGCACCGTTTCGACGACATGCTGCGCTCGATGTATTTGCTGATGTCGCAGGCGGGCCGCGACCGCGCGACCCTCGCGGACTACGTCTTCGACCTCGACCTGCCGGGGTATTCCATCCAGGACGTGCGCCGCGGCGACGTGATCGCGGCGGCGGGGCAGCGTCAGGCCGAGCGTCAGATCGGCGATATTCTGGAGGCCTACCGCACCGACATCGCCGCCCGCGCCCCCGCGGAAGGGTTTGCGCAGCGCCGTTCACGCTGAGGGTGCGGGGCCTACCCCCGCGTGCGGAGAGGATACCGGTCGCGGAACGGGCGGAGTCGATGTATACGCGAGGGACACTCCGAGACGACCGATGTCGCGCCAGCTCTTCGAGTATCACCCGGTGATCGGGTACCGCTTCGTGCCCAACCTCAAGGCGCGCGTGCCCCATGAGAGCGGCGGGTACCTCGTGCAGGCCAACGAGCTGGGGTTCCGGTCGAACCGATCGTTTACGCCGGAGCGTACGGAGGCGAAGCGGCGGGTGCTGGTGTTCGGCGACTCGTTCACCGCGGGCGACGGGGTGTCCAACGCGAAGCGGTACACCGAGCGGCTGGAGGAGAAGATCCCCGCGCTGGAGGTGTACAATTTCGGTCTCTCCGGGACGGGGACCGACCAGCAGTACCTCATCTGGCGCGAGTTTGCGCAGGGCATCGCGCACGACGCCGTGGTCATCTCCGTGCTGGTGGAGAACGTGCGGCGCATCACCTCCCGCTACCGCCGCTACGCCGACCTCTCGGGGCGCGAGCTGGTGTACGGCAAGCCCTACTACACCCTCCAGGGCGACGAGCTCTCGCTCCACCACATGCCCCCGCCGCGCGAGCCCATCCGCGAAGAGAACCTCCCCCCCGAGGAGCGCGAGTCGGTCGACCGCGGCGGTCGCTTCCACCTCCTGCGCCAGGTGGTGAGCGCCGTGGGCGTGAAGGACGTGGTCCAGCGCATCACCCGCTACCAGCCCGTCCCCGAGTACGACTCGGGCACGACGCCCGGCTGGCTCTTGATGCGCGCCATCCTGTCGCAGTGGGTCCGCTCGCTCGCGCGCCCCGTGATCCTCGTCCCGTTGCCGCTCTACCAGCACATCGAGGAGACGAGCGACGCGACGCCCTATCAAGAGCGCTTCCGCGAGCTGGCCGACGAGCTGGGCTGCGCCCTCCACGACCCGCTCCCCGACTTCCTGCGCTACACCCCCGAGCAGCGCCGGCGCTTCCGCTTCGAAAAAGACGTGCACCCCACGCCCGAAGGCCACGAGGCCCTCGCCGCCTCGCTCGCGCCCGCCCTCGAGCGCATGATCGCCACGCTCCCCTGAACCCCACCGCGGCCTCGCGCATCTCTCGACACACCCGACACCATGGCGAAGACGATCCTCGGCCTCTCAGCCTTCTACCACGACTCCGCCGCCGCCCTGACGCGCGACGGCGCGGTCGTCGCCGCCGCCCAGGAGGAGCGCTTCTCCCGCAAGAAGCACGACCCGCGCTTCCCCCGGCACGCGATCAACTATTGCCTGGAGGAGGCCTTCGTGGAGGCCGCCGACCTCGACGCGGTGGTCTTCTACGACAACCCGATCGCCACCTTCGACCGGGTCGTCGAGAACACCCTCGCCGCGGGGCCCCGCGGGCGCGACCAGTTCGTGAAGGCCGCCGACGCCATCCTCGGCAACAAGCTGTGGGTCAACGAGCACGTGCGCCGCGCCCTCGGCGGCCTCGGCAAGGCGGGCAAGGTGCTCTTCGCCGAGCACCACATGGCCCACGCCGCGAGCGCCTTCTACCCGTCGCCCTTCGAGCGGGCGGCGGTGCTCACGCTCGACGGCGTCGGCGAGTGGGCCACGACGAGCCTCGGCGTGGGCCGCGGGTCGCAGCTCGAGCTCTTCGCGGAGATCGACTACCCCCACTCGCTCGGGCTGCTCTACAGCGCCGTCACGGCCTTCTGCGGCTTCAAGGTCAACTCCGGCGAGTACAAGCTCATGGGCCTCGCGCCCTACGGCGAGCCGCGGTTCTATGAGCTCTTGCGCGACAAGCTCATCGACGTGCGCGACGACGGGTCGTACCGCCTCGACACGTCGTACTTCGGCTACCTCGACGGGATGACCATGACCAACGAGCGCTTCGCGGCGCTCTTCGGGGGCGACGCCCGCGCCGCCGAGTCGCGCATCACGCGCCGCGAGATGGACCTCGCCGCCAGCGTGCAGAAGGTGACCGAGGAGGTGGTGCTCAAGACCGCGCGGCACCTCCGCAAGGTCACCGGCGAGCGCGACCTGGTGATGGCCGGCGGCGTGGCGCTCAACTGCGTCGCCAACGGCAAGCTCGTCGCCGAGGGGATCTTCGACAACGTCTGGATCCAGCCCGCCGCGGGCGACGCGGGCGGCGCCCTCGGTGCCGCGCTCCTCGCGCACCACATGTACTTCGGCGAGGCCCGCCAGGCCCCGACGAAGGGGCGCGACGCGCAGCAGGGGACCTACCTCGGACCGCGGTACTCGAGCGAGGAGGTGCAGGCCTTCCTCGACCGCAAGGGCTACCCCCACCAGCGCGTCGCCGACCTGGGCGAGCGCTCGGCCACGGTGGCGAAGGCCATCGCCGAGGGGAAGATCGTCGGGTGGCTCTCGGGGCGCATGGAGTTCGGCCCCCGCGCGCTCGGGGCCCGCAGCATCCTGGGTGATCCGCGCAACAAGGACACCCAGTCGGTGATGAACCTCAAGATCAAGTTTCGCGAGAGCTTCCGGCCCTTCGCGCCGAGCGTGCTGCGCGAGCGCTGCGCGGACTACTTCGACCTCGCGTGCGAGAGCCCGTACATGCTGCTCATCGCGCCGGTGCGGGAAGACCGTCGCCTCCCGATGGACAACGCGCGCTTCCGCAGCGGCGGCGACGACGACATGCTCGCGGTGCTGCACCAGCCGCGGAGCGACGTGCCGGCGATCACCCACGTGGACTACTCCGCGCGCATCCAGACGGTCGACCGGGAGACGCACCCCGAGTACCGCGCGCTCATCGAGGCCTTCGACGCCCTCACCGGGTGCGCGATGCTGGTGAACACGTCGTTCAACGTGCGCGGCGAGCCCATCGTGTGCACCCCGCAGGACGCCTACCGGTGCTTCATGCGGACGGAGATGGACCTCCTCGTGCTCGAAGACTTCCTCGTCTGGCGCCGCGACCAGCCCGCCTTCGAGGACCAGGAGAACTGGAAGGACACCTATGAGCTCGACTAAGTCCGACGCCGGCGCCGTCGCCGCCGCGGCCCTCTTCGACGAGGTGCTCGCCCCCCTCTCCGCGCGGATGCGCGCCGAGGGTCGAGCGGCCTTCCCCGCGGGCCCTGACGCCGCGCGCGAGAGCTACTACGTCACCCGCCCGCACGCGGCGATGCGCCCGGAGGATTTCACCGCCCCCTCTTGCGGGAGCGTGGAGGCGTTCGAGGGCGCGCTGCGGGCGCATTGGGAGGCGCTCGGGCGCCACGACCTTGTGACGGAGGCTCCCCGCTTCGCCGCCGCGGCGCGCGCGGCGTACGCCCTCGGCGACGAGGACGCCGAGGTGTCTCCGTTCGTCTACGTGATGTTCTGATGGACGAAGGGGTTCGTTGGGAGAAGCGCCTGCTGGCCCGCGCCCTGTCCGCGACGGGCGTGTCGCGCGCGATGCTCGAGGCGCAGTCGCTCCTCCACCGCGGCGACTACATCCGCGTGGTCAACTACCACGGCACGCCCCCCGCCGACGCCGCGTCCTTCGAACGTCAGGTGGCCTGGCTCGCGGAGCATTTCGCCCCCGTCAGCGCGGCCTCCCTCGCGCGCTTCTTCGAGGAGGGCGCGTGGCGGGCCACCAAGCCCGGCATCATCGTCTCCTTCGACGACGGCCTGCGCACCAACCACGACGTCGCCGCGCCCATCCTCGAGCGCTACGGCCTCGTGGGGTGGTTCTTCGTCCCCGTCGGCTTCGTCGACGCGCCCGCCTCCGAGCAGACCGCCTTCGCCGAGGGCCACCAGATCCGCGTCGATCACGCGTACGCTGACGGGCGCGTCGCGATGTCGTGGGACGAGCTCCGCGCCCTCTCCGCGCGCCACGTCGTGGGCTGCCACACCCGCACGCACCGCCGCCTCGCCCGCACGGTGCCCCCGAGCGACCTGGAGGACGAGATCATCCGCGCCCGCGCCGACCTCGCCGCGGCCCTCGGGCGCGCGGTGGACGCCTTCTGCTGGGTGGGCGGCGAGGAGTCGTCGTACTCCGCCGAGGCCGCCCGGGTGGTGCGCCGCGCGGGCTATCGCTTCGGGTTCATGACCAACAACGCCCCGCTCCGGCCGGGCGACGACCCGTTGCACATCCAGCGCACCAACCTGGAGTCGGCCTGGTCGCTCGACGTGCTGCGCTTCCAGCTCTCGGGGCTGATGGACGTCGCCTACCTCCCCAAGCGCCGCCGCGTAAACCGACTCACGCGTCGGTAGGGCCGCGCCGATCCGCCGCGGCCGCCCTTGACCGCGCGGCCCGGTTGCCCTCACCTTTGCGCCCCCCTATATGGCCCGCAAGCTCGCCATGGTCACCTTCGGGTGCCAGATGAACGTCCACGACTCGCAGCGCATGGAAGAGCTCATGCGCGCCGCGGGCTACGACGTCTCCCACGACCCCGACGGCGCCGACGTGGTCGTCCTCAACACCTGCTCGGTGCGCGAGAAGGCCGAGCAGAAGCTCCGCAGCGAGGCCGGTCGGCTGAAGAAGCGCGACGTGGTGCTCGTCGTCGCCGGCTGCGTCGCCCAGCAGGAGGGGGTGAACCTCATCCGCGACATCCCCTTCATCGACGTGGTGATCGGCCCCGACAACCTCCACGAGCTCCCGGCCCTCGTGCGCGAGGCCGAGGGGGGCGCGCCCGCCATGGTCCGCACGGTGTTCGACGTCGACGCGCCGCGCTTCCTCACCAACCCCGTGTCGCCGGGCGCGGTCGGGGCGAGCGCGTACGTCACGGTGATGAAGGGCTGCGACGAGCGCTGCTCGTTCTGCGTGGTCCCCTACACGCGCGGCCCCGAGCGGTATCGCCCCGCCGACGACATCATCACCGAGGTGCGCGGGCTCGTCGACGGGGGCGCCCGCGAGGTGGTGCTCCTCGGGCAGACGGTCAACAGCTACCTCGACCCCAACGTCCCCGTCCCCCCCGAGCGCGACCCCGACGAGTCGCAGTTTCCCGAGCTCCTCGCGCGCATCACGGCCGAGGCGCCGGGCCTCGACCGCCTGCGCTACACCTCGCCCCACCCGCGGCACCTCACGGCCTCGCTGGTGCGCGCCCACGCCGAGCTCGACGCGCTCTCCACGCACGTCCACATGCCCGTCCAGTCGGGCAGCGACCGCATGCTCCGCCGCATGATCCGCCGCTACACCCGCGCGGAGTACGTCGCCCGCGTCACCGCGCTGCTCCGGGCCCGCGCGGGCGTGACGCTCTCCACCGACGTGATCGTGGGCTTCCCCGGCGAGACGGCCGACGACTTCGAAGCCACGCTGTCGCTGGTGCGCGAGGTGGGCTTCGTCTCCCTCTTCGGCTTCAAGTACTCGCCGCGCCCCCACACGCCCGCCCTCAAGCTCGGCGACGACGTCCCCGAGGCCGAGAAGCAGCGCCGCCTGGAGGCCCTCTTCGAAGTCTCCGAGGCCCAGACCCGCGCCCACCTCGCCACCCTCACCGGCACCCGCGTCGAGGTGCTCGTCGAGGGCCCGAGCCGCCCCGGCGCCGACACCGTCGTCGGGCGCACCCGCGGCAACGAGATCGTCCACCTCCCGGCCTCGCCCGGCGTCACCGCGGGCGCCGTGGTGGTCGCCGAGGTCACGCGCGCCAACAAGCACTCGCTGGTCGGCGCGGTGGAGTCGATCCGCCGCCCCGCGCCCCCCCGCGTCGCCACCACCTGGCGCCGCGTGTCGCTCCCCGTGGTGAGCGCGTGACGGCGGTCGTCCGCGGCGTCGTGCGCGCCTACGACGGCGTCTGGCCGACGCTGGGCGAGGGGGTGTTCATCGCCGACACCGCGGCCGTCCTGGGCGACGTGACGCTCGGCGACGAGGCGTCGGTCTGGTACAGCGCGGTGCTGCGCGGCGACGTGATGCCCATTCGCATCGGGCGCCGCTCCAACCTGCAAGACGGCGCCGTCGTCCACGCCACCACGGTCATCTCCAGCACCGTCGTGGGAGAAGACTGCACCGTCGGGCACCGCGCGATCCTCCACGGCTGCACGCTCGGCGACCGCGTGCTCGTGGGGATGGGCGCGATCGTCCTCGACAACGCGGTGGTGGGCGACGACGTGGTGATCGCCGCGGGCTCGCTCGTGCCGCCGCGCGCGCGGCTGGAGGGCGGCTTCGTGTACGTCGGGGCCCCGGCGAAGCGCGTGCGGCCGCTGCGCGACGACGACCGCGCGATGATCGCCTCGGGCTGGCAGAGCTACGTCGAGCTCTCGCGCCGCCACGCCACGGGCTGAACGGCATCCGAAGGGCGCACGTTCGAAGCGCGGGCGAAATCCGACCTTGACGCTCTCGGCGCCGCGGCGACAACATCCCCGCCGTGCGCCTGAAGTCCACCGCCCTCTCCCTCGCCCTCGCCTCCACGCTCCTCACGGCCGCCGCCCCTGCGCTCGCGCAGCAGCAGCCCACCCCTGCGGGTGAAGATCCCGCCCGCGTCGAGGAGGCGCGCGCTCGCTACCGGGAGGGCCTCCAGCTCTTCCAGCGTCGGCAGTACGCGGAGGCGACGGTGGCCTTCGAACGCTCGTTCCATCTCCGCCCGCACCCCTTTACGCTGTACAACGCCGCCGAGGCGCGCATGCGGGCGGGCGACAACGCGGGCGCGATCGCGCAGCTCCGCGACCTCCTCGCGATGACCGACCCGGCCCCCGACGCCGAGCTCGCGGGCCGCGCGCGCACGCTCGCGCAGGGCATTGGGGAGCAGAACCTCCAGCCCTCGCCGCCCCGCCAGGTCGCGTGCCCCGCGTGCCCGCCGCCGCCGCCGGTGCGCGAGTGCCCGCCGCCGCCGCCGCCGACGCGCGTCACCACGCAGGTGTCGCCGGGCGCGTGGGCGCTCGCGGGGGGCTCGCTCGTGCTGACGGCCGTCGGCGCGGGCTTCCTCGGCGTGGCCATCGACAACGCGAGCAGCTACGCCAACCCGCTGGCGCCGCGCCCGCTGCAGGACGAGCTCCGCAGCCAGGGCGAGACGTACCGCATCATCGGGGTCGTGGGCCTCGTGGCGGGCGTCGGCGCGGCCGTCGGGGCCGTGTGGATGCTCACCCACCCGCGGCGCGTCGAGGAGCCCGCGCCCACCGCGCGCGTCAACTTCGGCGTGGGTCCGGGCGGCGTGGCCGTCTCGGGGACGTTCTAGGGCGCGCGGCACTCATGAAGACGACCAAGAAGCCGCCCCTCGAGGCCGCCCTCGCGCGGGTCAACAAGGGCGCGCCCAAACGTCTCCAGGTCACCCACGACGGCTCGTTCCCCTTCGGCGGCGGCGTGGTCGAGCGGCTCACCCTCGGCAACGGCCTGCGCGTGCTGGTGATGGTCGACGCGAGCGCCCCCGTGGTGTCGTACAACACGTGGTTTCGTGTGGGGTCGCGGCATGAGCGCGAGGGCAAGACGGGCATCGCGCACCTCTTCGAACACCTCATGTTCAACGAGACGAAGCACCTCCCCGCGGGGCGCTTCGACCAGCTCCTCGAGCGCGCCGGCGCCGAGACCAACGCCGCCACCTGGAACGACTGGACCTACTACTACGAGAACGTCCCGCGCGATCAGCTCTCCCTCGTGGTGCGCCTGGAGGCCGAGCGGATGCACAACCTGGTGCTCCGCGAGAAGCCCGTCGCCAGCGAGAAGGAGGTGGTGGCCAACGAGCGCCGCTACCGCGTCGAGGACGACGTCGAGGGGACCATCTCCGAGCAGCTCTGGGCCCACGCCTTCCGCGTCCACCCGTACCACCACCCCACCATCGGCTGGATGGACGACATCCTCAACTTCACCCCCGAGGACTGCCGCGCCTTCTACCGCACCTGGTACGCGCCCAACAACGCCACCCTCGTGCTCGTCGGCGACGTCGACTACGCCCGCCTCCTGCCGCTCCTCGTGAAGCACTACGGCGACCTGAAGCCCGCGGAGATCCCCGCGATGGTGCTCCCCGTCGAGCCCGAGCAGACCGAGGAGCGCGTGGTCAACCTCACGCACGCCACGCCCACCGACAAGGTCTCCGTGGGGTACAAGTGCCCCGGGATGGCCCACCCCGACCACATCGCGCTCACGGTGCTCACCGAGGCGCTCACGGGCGGCCGCTCGTCGCGCTTCTACCGCGACTTCGTCACCGAGAAGGAGATGGCGGCGGACGTCGTCGGGTGGAGCTCGACCTTCCACGACCCCGGCCTCTGGGAGGTGTCGGTCACCGGCCGCGAGGGGGTCACCGCGCAGCGCCTCCTCGACGCCCTCAACGCCGCCATCGACGGCATCCGCACGCGCCCCATCAGCGCCGACGAGCGCGACCGCGCCGTCGCCCGCTACGAGCTCAACTTCCTCCGCAACCTGGAGACGGTCGGCGGCAAGGCCGAGCAGATCGGCTTCTTCGACACGGTGCTCGGCGACCCGGGGGGCGGCTTCGCGCGCCTCGACGAGGTGCGCGCCGTGACCCCGCAGCGCATCGCCGACGTCGCCGCGCGCTACCTCCAGCGCAACCGCCGCACCCTGGTGCTCGTGCGCTCCGACCTCGGCGCGGGGGCGGCATGACCAGCATCCGCCCCACGACCCGCTGGTACGTCGAGCCCTCCCACGACCTCCCCATCGTCGACGTCTACGTCATCACCGAGACGGGCACCTCGCACGACGGGAAGCACCGCGAGGGGGCGCTGCACCTCTGCCTCCGCGCCCTCCGCCGCGGCACGCGCAACCGCACCGCCCACGAGATCGACGCCCTCATCGACCGCCTCGGCGCCGAGCTCAGCACCTCCGCCGACCCCACGTCGTCGATGCTCCACGCGACGGTGATCCGCCGCAACCTCGACCCCTTCCTCGACATGCTCGGCGACATCGTGGCCGAGCCCGCGCTGCCCTTCTACGAGGTCGCCCAGGTGGCGCGGGAGATCCGCGCGGAGATCATCGACACGCGCGACGACGACCGCACCCTTGCGGGCCGTCACTTCCGCCGCGCCCTCTTCGAGGCGCACCCCTTCGGCCGCCCCTCGCAGGGGACGCCCCGCTCGATGGAGCGCCTCAGCCGCGCCGACGCCGAGGGCGCGTGGCGCCGCTCCTTCCGCCGCGACAACGTCATCATCGCGGCCGCCGGCGACATCCGCCCCGCCGAGCTCGAGGCCTTCGCCGACCGCACGCTCAGCCGCCTCGGCGCCACGGCCACGCGCGCCGACGAGCCCCCCGAGCCCGCGGCGCGCAAGGGCCGCCACCTGGTGCTGGTCGACAAGCCCGCCCGCACGCAGACGCAGATCTACATCGGCGCCCTCGGCACCAGCGCCCGCGACCGCGACCACATGGCCTTCACCGTGGGCAACACCATCTTCGGCGGCACCTTCACGGCGCGGCTGATGCGGGAGATCCGTTCGAAGCGCGGCTGGTCGTACGGGGCGTCGAGCCGCCTCGGCCGCGAGCGGGTGCGCGACGCGTGGTCGATGTGGACCTTCCCCGCCGCCGCCGACGCCGGGCGTTGCATCGCGCTCCAGCTCAAGATGGTGACGAAGCTCGTCGAGCAGGGCGTCACGGCGCGCGAGCTGGCCTTCGCGAAGTCGTACCTCGGGCGCAGCTACGCGTTCGAAACCGACACCGCGTCCAAGCGGCTCTGGCAGTCGCTCGACACGCGGCTCCTCAACCTCCCGCAGCGCTACTTCAAGGACTACGTCGACCGCGTGCAGGCCGTCACGCTCGACGAGGTCAACGACGCCCTGCGCAAGCGCATCCGCCCCGAGAACCTCCTCGTCACCGTCGTCGCCACCGCCGCAGAGCACCGCTCAACGCTGGAGAAGGCGATCCCTGATCTGGCCACGACGCGGATCGTCCCGTTCGACGCCGATTGAGCGGAGCATCGCGGCCGGCGCGTTGGTGATGATCGACGTGGCGCCCGCCTCGCGCAGCGCCCGCGCGGTCACGTCGTTGTCGACCGTCCACACGTGCACGTCCAGGCCCCGCGCGCGCCACGCCGCCACCCGCGCCGGGGTCGCGTCGCCGTGCCACGGGTGGATCGCGTGGGGCCTCGCCCGGCCCATCGCCGCCAGCACCCGCTGCCCGGCGGGCCGCGCCATCGGGGGGACGAGCTGACCGCGCGCGAGGCGGGGCCGGAGGTGGAGCACGGCCTCGAGCGCCGCCGGGTCGAAGGACGACACCACCACCGCGCAGCGCCGCGCCCGCTCGATCACGCGCACGGTGGCCTCGGCGAGCGCGGGCAGGTCGACGTCGTCGGCCTTGAGCTCGACGTTCACCACGCCGTGCGCCGACCAGAGGTCGAGGGCCTCGTCGAGGGTGCAGAGGCGCGCGCCGCGCCCGAGGTCGTAGCGGCGGAGGACGTCCCAGCCCGTGGCCCGCACGCGCGCGGCGCACTTCGCGAGGCGGTGCAGCGTGACGTCGTGGCAGCACACCACCTCGCCCGTGGCGCAGAGGCGCACGTCGAGCTCGATCCCGTCGGCCCCCGCGACGCGCGCCAGCGCGAAGGACTCCAGGGTGTTCTCGGTCGCCTCCCAGGGGGCGCCGCGGTGGCCCAGCACGAGCATCGGCGGAGTCTCCCCGTGGGGAGAGCCTGGGCGCAACTGGATTCCCCCACGCGACCCGGTGTTAAGCTCCCGCAGAGAGAACCCCATGGAGACGGTGGCATCCCAGCTCGCGTCGCGTTCGGCCGCGGAGGCGTGGCGTGAGCACCTCCTCGCGGTGGCCTCCCAGGGCCTCGAAGACCTCGCGCGCTCCGGGGCCTCCGAGGTGATCTTCGTGCGGCAGCCGAAGGTGACCGGGCAGTGGGAGTTTCTCGACCCGCTGGAGGAGCGGGCGCGGGCGCAGGGCTTCTTGACCGCGCGGGTGTCGGTGCTCGCCGACCAGGCCTTCGACTCGCTCGACGGGCTCGTGCGGGCGGTGGCGCGCAACCTCCAGTGCCAGGAGGCCCCCAAGGCCCGCGGCCTCGTCGCGCTCCTCGACCGCTTCATCAGTCGCCACGAGGGCTCGCAGGAGGCCCTCGCCGCCTTCGACCGCGCAGCCCTCGCCCAGCACGCCAGCGGCGACCTCGTGGCCCTGTCGCGCGCGTACATCGACGCCCGCCGCAAGCCCTCGCACGAGGCCCGCCGCATCGACGCGTGGCTCAGCGGGACGGAGCTCTCCCGCGCCGAGGCCGACGCCACGGCCTTCTCCGCGCTCTCTTCGAAGACGGCGAAGCGCTGCCTCGGCGAGGTCACCCGCCTCGCGCGCGTCCTCGGGTGGAAGGGGACGCTCGCGGTCTTCGCGGGCGCCGAGGCCCTCACCCGCCTCGCTCCGGGCCGCCGTGAGGACGCGTACACCGTCCTCCGCGAGCTCATCGACAACGC
>JBILLV010000229.1:0-14742 GCA_044375895.1 Polyangiales bacterium
GTCGGTCACGAAGAGGGCCCACTGCGGGAGGCTGTACTCGGGGGCGCCTTCGAGACGTCGCACCACCTCCGTGGCGCCGCTCCCCACGCGCACCTCGCGGGGCGACCCCGTGGGGCCCGCGCGCACGGGTGCGATGGGGGCGCGGAAGTAGTCGACGAGGCCGCTGTAGAGGACGGCGCGTCGCACGCGGCCGCCGCGAGGAATCTGGATGTGGAGGGCGCCGGTCGCGTAGGTGGTCTCCGTGCTGATGCCGGCCCAGCCGTCGACGGTGAGGCCGCCGCGCAGCGACTCGTTGATGGCGCCGGCGCGGAGGGACTGCGCCGAGGCCGACGTCGCGAAGGACGCGAGCAGGGCGGCGAGCGCGGCGGCGAGGTGTCGTGCGTGCATGAGAAGCTCCTCGGGCGAGGGTATCGCAGACGCGAGGAGCCACGGTACGGTCAACGCGCGGCGGCGTGGGGGCGGTTACCGCGTGGCCCGGCGCGTCGTACACCGCCGCATGATCGCCACCCCAGCCGCCCAGGACACCGACGACCTCATCGAACTCGCCTGCGCGACCGGCTTGTTCACTCCGGCAGAGGCGGACGCCCTTCTCCGACAAACCCTCGAAGGCTTTCACGCTGGTACGCTCGGTGATGGGCACCAGGTGCTCGTGCGACGCAGCGAGGGAGGCAAGGCGTCGGGGTGGGTCTACTTCTCGCCTGACCCGCACGCTGAAGGCGCCTGGGAGCTTTGGTGGATCGGCGTGGACCCCGCGCAGCAACGCCACGGCGTGGGGGCGGAGCTGCTTCGCGAGGTCGAGCTGCGGGTGGCGCGCGCGGGAGGTCGACTCGTGATGGTCGCGACGAGCTCGTTGCCGCCGCTGGCGGCCGCGCGATCGTTCTACGCGCAGCACGGCTACGCGCGCTGCGGGCAGGTGCCGGACTACTATGGTCGCGGCGACGACAAGGTCATCTTCGCGAAGGTGCTGGCCTGAGCGAGCGAGGCATCGGCGCCGGGCGACGGATCGGACGGGGCCGCGGCTGTGGTCACCCCGGCAGCTTCGCCAGGAGCCCGTCGGCCCAGTCGCGGAGCGCCTCGAGCTCGCCCCGCACGGCCGCCCGCGCGTTGTCGTCGTCCTTCACCACGGCGACGGCGCGCCGCTGCCACGCGGACTTCGTCACCCGCTCGCGGAAGCTCCGCACCGTCGCGCTCACGCGGGCGGGCGTCAGCCGCACCTCACGGCCCTTGCCTCTCGCCTCCATCAGCCCCGCGACGTAGGCGCGCGTCGCGCGCTGCGTGAGCTTCATCGCGGTGACGTGCTGCGCCGCCTTGCGCATCGTGGCCTCATCGCCGAGCGGGAGGAGGAGCTCCTTGCGGCCCGGCTCCAGGTTGCGCCACGCCTCGTCGGTGATGCGCTTGTCGTGCGCCGCGATGTGGAGCGCCACGTAGAGCATCCGCTCGCTCAGGCGCAGCGTGGGGCCGCCCGCGCGGGCCAGCAGCTCACGCCACAGGGGGCTGTCCCGCCGCCCCTCCAGCGCGGCCCCCGCGTCGTCGTCGAACACGTGGACCAGCAGCCAGCGCCCGTACGAGACGAGCGCGTCTTCCATCACGTTGCGCGTCTCCTCCGCCCGCCGCAGCGCCTCGGCGAGCACGCGGCGCTGGGCGGCGTCGAGGGCCTCGGGCTCGCGGCGGGCGAGCGCGGCGGCAGTGGCGGCGGGGGCAGTGCGCGCGGGCGTGTGCGGCTTCGTCATGGCGGCCACACTACGCCTGTCCGTGCGGATGAAGATGGCCGCGCTGGCGTCCTGTCGCGCCGTCGGACAGCGGGCGTTACCGTAGGAGTGGAGGCTATGGCGCCAGAGTCTTCGCGTGGCGGCCAATGCTGTGTACCGACTCGTAGCGGGTGCTTGGAGGCACTCAGGACGACGTTGTGTCCCAAGCGATGTCCCCATGGATGGACTCTCGAACTGTCGTCCTCGGGACGACAGTTCGGGAGTTTTGTCGTGTTTGTCAACCCCTGGCTGCAAAGTCGTCCCCCGCGCTCCAGTGGGACTGAAGACTATGGCGCCATAGTCTTGGCGCGGGGTGGCGGTCGCTGCGGGGGGGCCTGCGTCGGTACACTCGCGCCCGCGATGGCCACCGATCCCTACGCCTTCCTCACGACGGCGCGCGCCGACCTCCTCGCCCGCTTCGAACTCCGCGCCGAGGATTTCGACGCACGCGGCGGTCACTACCCGGCCTGGACGCTCCTGCTGCTCCCGTCCTTCGGCCACGAGGTCTTCCTCCGTGCGTCGCGCGACGCGGACGGCCCCGCAGTGCGCCTCGTCACGCTTCAGACCAGCCTCGGGCACTGGCTCGGCTTCACGCTCGAAGCGCACCTCTACGCGACCATCCGGGGCACGCCCCGGCCGCCTCCGGGCGTCCGCTACGACGTCCGCGAGCGCTGCGACGAGGCGCGCTGGTCGTGCTTCGCCGAGGAGATGGCCGCGCTCGACGCCCCCGCGCTCGGCGACGTTCGGCCACTCGGGCTTGACGGGTGCACCGGCTTCGCGACCGCGGTCGAGTCGCCGACGCGGCGCGGGGCGTTCAAGGCGTGGAGCCCTGCCGGGGGCAGCCCGCACGGCCGCTTCTGGGAGGCGTTGCTCGGCCTCGCGCGGCAGACGCTCCTCGACGAGCGGAGCCAGCGAACGCTCGACCTCGTCGGCGGCGATGCGATCGCGTGCATCGAGGGCGCGACGCCCATCGTCCGTGTGGGGCGACCGCTGACCGACCTCGCGGCGGCGCGGCTCCAGGCGACGCTCGACGGCCTCGGCGGTCGCCGCGCGCTCGTCGACCTGCGCCCGCTCGCCCCCTGCGGGCCGATCGCCGAGCGGTACATGGAGGCTTTGCGGTGGCCCGCCGAGGTGCTGTGGGTGGTGCCGCCGGTGCTGGTGCGGCACCTCGCGCGGTACCTCGACGCAGGCCGGTGCGTGGCGTCGCTGGAGGAGGCCTCCGCAAGGCTCCACGGAGGGCAGTGACGGAGCGCGTGCTTCGGCCTCGCCCTCGCGGTCAGTGCGGCGCCTTCGGGGATGGGCGCCCCGCGAGCGCTGCCCGCAGCGCCCCGGCGAGCGGCGGCGCGGCGACGACGATGCCCCCGTCGAGCGGGAGGTGGGCCGTGTCGTAGCGCAGCGGTTGTCCCAACGCGTCGGTGACCTCGGCGCCCGCGGCGCGCGCGATGGCCTCGGGGGCACAGCCGTCCCAGAGCTTCGGCCCGGGTCCGAAGTGCACGTACGCGTCCGCGTCGCCGATGGCCACGGAGGCCACCTTGAGTCCGACGCTCCCGCACGGTCGCGTCTGGAGCGCGAGGCCCGCAGCGAGCTCGCTCACGCGGGCGTGCGGATGCGAGCGCGAGACCATCAGCCTCGCGCCTTGCGGGACGTCACGGCGCGGCGCGGCGAGCGGGCGGCGCGTGCCGTCGCGAAGGATCTCCCATGCGCCCTCTCCCACAACGCCGACGAAGGTGCGCCCCCACGCCGGCGCGACGAGCACGCCGAGCGTCGCGCGCCCTTCAACCGCCAGGCCCACCATCACGCAGAACTCGCCGTTGCGCGCGACGAACTCCCGCGTGCCGTCGAGCGGGTCGACGAACCAGCCGCGTCCGCCCCGCGCCGCCGCGCGCGATGACTCCTCGGTCGACGACTCCTCGGCGCAGATCGCGTCGTCGGGGAAGGCTGCGGCGAGGCGCTCCAGGATGCGCTCGTTGGCGCTGCGATCGGCGACGGTCACCGGGTCGCCGACGCCCTTCCAGTCGACGGCGAAATCCGTGGTGTACACCGCCTCGATGAGCGACGCGGCCTCGCGGGCGGCGTCGAGGGCGACGGAGAGTTCTCGCGCGTAGGGAGGCACCGTGCTGCTCATGGGCGGTGAGCTTTGGGGGAGATGCCGCGCGGAAGCCAACAATTTTTGCCATGCCCGGCAGGTTGACGGTGACTCGAAACATGACCTACAAGATGACCATGATTCGCGTGAACGTGGCCGACGCCAAGGCACACCTCTCCGAGTACCTGGACAAGCTGGAGGGGGGGCAGATCGACGCCGTCGTGCTGTGCCGTCGCAACGAGCCGATCGCGGAGATCCGTCCCCTCCCGCGCGCCGAAGTGAAGCCGCGGCCCGTCGGTCGCGCGAAGGGCACCTTCAGCGTTCCGGCCACGTTCTTCGACCCGCTGCCGGAGGAGCTCGTCGCTGCGTTCGCGGGGGAGACGTGAAGGTCCTCCTCGACACCTGCACGTTCCTTTGGATCATCTCGGACGCGCCGGAGCTTTCGGACGCGGCGCGCGCGTGCTTCCGCAACCCTGACAACCAGGTCTTTCTGAGCGCGGCGTCCGCCTGGGAGATCTCGGTCAAGCACGCGCTCGGGCGCTTGCCGCTGCCTGAGACGCCCGCGCGCTTCATCCCGTCGCAGCGCCGTGTGCACCACATCGACGCCCTCGCCCTCGATGAGGAGGCGGCGTTGCGCGTGAGCGGCCTCCCGGACTGGCATAAGGACCCCTTTGATCGAATCCTCATCTGTCAGGCCCTCGCCGGGGGCATGACCCTCCTTACGCCCGATCCTCTCATCCAGCAGTACCCCGTCACCACGCTCTGGTGACGCGGCGCTACGCGCCCTTCGCCGCCTCCACCACCTGCGCGCGAAACCACCGCTGGCCCGGGTCGTGGTGCTGCCGCTCGTGCCACGCGAGGCTCAGACGAAACCCTGGGATCTCCACCGGCGCCTCCACCACCCGCAGCGGGAGCATCTTCGCGAAGGCCTCGGCCACGCGCGCCCCCACGGTGAGCACCATGTCCGAGCCCGCCACCACGTGCGGCGCCACGAGGAAGTGCGGCACCGCGCAGGCCACGCGGCGCGTCTTGCCGTGCTTCGCGAGCACGTCGTCGACGATGCCCCCGGGCGTCCCCCGCACCGCGACGAAGGCGTGGGGGAGCGAGGCCCAGGTGTCGAGGTCGAGGCGCTTCTTCACCCGCGGGTGCCCCTGCCGGACGACGCACACGAAGCGCTCCTCGTAGAGCAGGCGGGTGTGGACGCCTGTGACCGCGGCCTTCGGGTCGAGGACGGTCACCGTGACGTCGACGTCCCCGCGGGCGAGCTGGGCCGTCCAGTCGTCGGCGATGGTGCGGGCCCACAGGTCGACGCCCGGCGCGAGGGGCGTGACGCGCGCCAGGAGCGGCGGGAGGAGGATGAAGGCGCCGTAGTCCGCCGTGGCGAGGGAGAAGCTGCGTCGTACGGTGGCGGGGTCGAAGGTGTCGTCGGCGAGGCAGCGCTCGATGGACGCGAGCGCCTCGCGCAGCGGACCCGCGATGCGCAGCGCCCGCTCGGTGGGCTCGAGGCCGTGGCCCGCCCGCACGAACAGCGGGTCGTCGAGGTGCTTGCGGAGGCGCGCGAGCCCGTGGCTCATCGCGGGCTGCGAGAGCCCCACGCGCTTCGCCGCCCGCGTGAGGTGACGCTCGGTGAGCAGCGCGTCGAGGAGCCGGAGGAGGTTGAGGTCGAGCCCGTGAAGATTCACCCCGCGCATGATGAACATACCAACCATGCATTGTACAGATGGCGGCGGGGTGCGTAGGTTTCTCTTCGACGGCGCGAGTGACGCGCCGAAACACCAGGAGTACGACGATGGTTTACGTGATCGCAGGCGTCTCGGGGAACACGGGCTCGGCGGCGGCGACGGCGCTCCTCGACGCGGGGGCGAAGGTGCGGGTGGTGGTGCGTGACGCGACCAAGGGGGCGTCGTGGAGGCAACGCGGCGCGGAGGTGGCGGTGGCCGACCTCGGCGACGCAGACGCCCTCACCGAGGCGCTCCGCGGCGCGCAGGGCGCGTACCTGCTCATCCCGCCGAACATGGCCGCGCCCGACTTCCGCGCGTACCAGAAGGCGACCGGCGAGGCGATCGTCGAGGCCGTGCGGCGCAGCGGGGTGCCGCACGTGGCGTTCCTCTCGTCGGTGGGCGCGCAGCACCCGGCGGGGACGGGTCCCATCGCGGGCCTCTACCCGGTGGAGCGCGGGCTCGCGGCGCTCACGGGCACGGTGAGCACCTTCATCCGCGCGGCGTACTTCATGGAGAACCTCGGCGGCTCCCTCGGGATGCTCGCGCAGGGCGTGGTGCCCACCTTCGCGCCGGCCCACGTCGCCTTCCCGATGATCGCCACACGCGACATCGGCCACCTCGCGGCGCAGGTGCTCTGCGAGGGCGCGACGAAGACCTCCGTCATCGAGCTGTCGGCCGCGAAGAACTACTCGATCGACGACGCGGCGGCGATCCTGTCGACGATCACGGGCCAGGCCGTGAAGGCGCAGACCTTCCCGATCGAGGCGATGGTGCCGACGCTCACGGGGATGGGCATGCCCGCGGGCATCGCCGAGCTCTACCGCGAGATGACCGCGGGGATGATGACGGGGCACGTGGCCTTCGAGGGCACGCACCGCACGGTGCACGGCGCGACCGGCCTCGAGGCCGTGCTCCGCGCGCTCGTCGCGCCGAAGTGAGCGTCAGCGCCTGAAGCGCGCGCTGCCGACGCCGAGGTTGCCCGCCTCGTCGTAGGCCCGCACGCTCACCACGTGCTCGCCCGCTGGCAGCCCCGTCGGGAGCGCCGATCCGAAGGCCTCCTCGCGCTCGTCGAGGACGCCGTCGGCGCTCCGGGCGGGGCGCCACTCGCCGCCGTCCACCGCCACCTCCACCCGCACCACCGCGCTCGCGCCGTCGCGCGCGTCGCCGGCCACGCGGGGCCCTTCGACGCGCACCGTCACCGCGGGGGCCGTGTTGTCGACCAGCACGGGTTCGCTCGCGCGACGGTCGGTGGTGGCGCCGTCCGCGGGGTTGGCCGCCTCGTCGGTGGCCTCCACCTCGACGCGGTACCAGCCCTCCGGGACGCCGTCGACCGCCCACGTGTACGACGTCTCCGTGAGCCAGTCCTGGTTGCGCAGGATGGGGCGCCAGGTGGTCTCCGCGTCGCCGCGGAAGCGCAGGCGGTAGCGGAGCGCGTCGCCGTCGGCGTTGTCGACCTTCCAGCCGATCTTCACGGTCGCGGCGCGGGCGTCGCCGACCTTCGTCTCGGGCGGCGTCGCGGTGACGTCCGTCACGACGGCGCGCTGGTTCTCGGGGAGGTAGTAGAGGACGACGGCGCGGATGGCGGTGTCGGCGGCGCGGCCGAAGCGGGCGCGCACCTGCACGTAGCGCGACGTGGGCGACTGGATCACCCCGTCGGCGTCGAGGGCCGTCCAGGCGCTCCAGGTGGCGTCGGGCGCGTCGGTGTTGCCGCTGCGCGACTCCCAGTCGAGGGCGCCCGCGCCGCGCCAGCGCACCGCGCCCCAGCGCGAGGGGGAGGTCGCGTCGAGCACCTTGCTGTTCCACGTCGCGCCCGCGGGGGCGGTGGCGGTCACGCGGTAGAGCGCGCCCGCGTCGCCGGTGCCGAACAGGGGCGTGCGACCGGTGAGCGCGAGGGCGAGCACCTGCGTCTCGTCGACGTCGAGGGCCACGCGCGACGTGCGGTCGTCGGCGACGGCCACCACGCGACCGCCCGCGCCGAGGGCGGCCCACACCTCGCGGCGCGCGTCGTTCCACTCGATGGCGGTGATGTGCGCCTCGGTGTTGTTGTAGACGCGCTCGAAGAGGCCCGACGGGCGGATGCGGTAGAGGTTGCCTTTGCCCGCGCGGGGCCGCGACGCGCTCACGCCGCCGGGGGACGGGAGACGTCCCTGGATCGCCGATCGGCCCGGCGGCGTCGGCGACTCGGTGAACTCGTTGGAGGCGGCGATCACGTCGTCGCCGACGACGGCGAGGGCCTTCACCTCGTCGCCCGCGAGCCGCGCCACCACGCGGGCCTGCGCCGCGCCGCGGATGGCGTACACCACCGCGCGCCCGCCGCCGGAGCCCACGAAGGCCTCGCCCTGCCGCAGCGCGAGGGAGTAGAGGTGCGGCTCCTCGCTGTCGAACACCACCGTCGCGTTGCTCCCCGCGGAGAGGCGCGGGTCGACCGCGAAGAGCTTGCCGTTGGGCCCAGTCGCGCAGAGGAGGGCGTTGCGGGTGCGATCCCACGCGACGGCCCAGATGTACTGCGTGTCGGGGAGCTCGGCGACGAGGCGCGGGGCCTGCGGGCGGCCGTTGCTCGGTGCGACGAGCTTGTAGAGCTTCCCGTCGGGGAGCGTGGCGGCGTACACCGCCCCGTCGCCGCCGCGCGCGAGGGAGGTGACCACCAGCGCGTCGGTCTGCGCGTAGAGCGTGGCGGCGCCGTTCTGCACGCGGTACACGCGGCCGTCGACGCCGGTGCCCGCGAGGACGGAGCCGTCGCCCATGTCGAGCAGCGTCCACACGGAGCCCACCGCGTCGGGGAGGCCCACGCGCTCGATGTCAGAGCCGGGCACCACCTGGCCGTCGGCGGTGACGGCCACGCGGTCGAGCACGCCGGCGGAGAGCTCGGACTGCGTGTCGAGGGAGAAGGTGCGGGTCACCACGGCCTCGCCGGGGACGGACACCAGGGCGATCCCCGCGAGCGCGCTCACGCTGGCGAGGGCGATCAACTTCCGACGAACGCTCACAGTCGAACCTCACGCACACGAAGCCGGACGCGGTCGCGCCCGAGGATGGTCCTGCCCACCGGAACGACCGTGCGCTGCACGTTCCAGAGGGGGTCTGCGCCGTCGGTGCTGACGCCCGGGCGGAGGGCGTCGTAGGCGGAGCTGGGGAGGTTGTGGAGCACCCGGCCGCGCAGCGTCGCGCCCGTCCCCGGCAGCCGCACGCTCACCACCAGCGCGTCGTCGGGGAAGCGCGTCGTGAGGTTGCGCACGAGGTCGTCGAGGCTCTCGGGCTCGGCGACGTCCGGCGACGTCTCCGCGCCGCTGGCCACCTCGATCTCCATCTCACGCCCCGCGAGCGAGCGGGGGACCTCCAGGCGGACGGTGCGCGTCTCCGCCGGGGCGCCGTAGCGCGCGAGGTTGATTCGCAGGTCGACGGTGGACCCCGGGTCGGCCTCGGCCTGCGCGAGGGTGACGCTGCGGATGTAGGAGAAATCGCGCGCCCAGCGGAGGTCGACGGCGTAGTCGACGCGGTCGATGGGGATGGGCCCGAAGGCGTTGTCGGACACGCGCATCATGAAGTCGGTGGAGCTCACGAGGCCGAGCTGCGCGCCCGCCCCGTTGGCCCCGTGCTCGACGAACTCGATGGGCTCGCGGCCGCGGAGGGTGACGCGCGAGCGGACGGTCCACGCGACGTCGCCCACGTCGCCCGCGGTCTCCTCGATCGCCGTCTCCAGCACCGAGCCCGCGAGGCGCGCGGCGAACATGCGGTGGCCCGCGACGGTGACGTTCCACTCCGTGTGGGGGGCGCCGTCGACGCCGCGGACGGTGACGTGCACGGGCACGGTGGGGGCGGGCGCCCGCTCGTCGACGACGATGGTGGAGGGCCGGTCTTGCACGAGGGCGCCGAGGTCGCGCACGCTCTCGCTGATCTTCATCGACCGCCGCTCGCTCGCGAGGATCCACATGACCCGCGCGATGCCCGCGGGCATGGCCGTCTCGCCCATCCCCATCATCGGGTGACCGAAGGCGACGAGCTCGCTCCCCTGCACGTGGGTCACCGTGCCCGTGGCGTTGCCCGAGATGTCGCCCTGGAGCAGCCGGATGGCGACGGCGCCGCCGTTCTCGTAGTGCGTCGGGGTGTCGGCCGCGGGTGTGCGCCCGCCGCCTCCGCCCGCCTGCACGGGGACGATGCCGAAGGGTTCGAGCGCGTCGGCGAGGTGGCGGAGCGCGCGGTCGCCCATCCCGCCGACGGTGAGCGGCGTCGCGACGGGGACGAGGGAGCCGAAGGCCGTGGGGAGCGGGGCGAGCCGACGCGCGGCCGTGGGGGCCTCCGCGCGGGCGCCGCCTTGAAGAATCTCGATGGGGATCTGCGAGCCGGGGAGCAGGCCCGCGGGCGTGCGGCGCGGACGCCGGAGCTCGGCGAGCATCGAGGCGATGGGCGTGACGCCGGCGACAGGGTCGCGACCGAACTCCCAGCCGTAGGCGTAGGCGCCCGCGAGGCGGCCGTCGAGGTAGATGGGGCTGCCGCTCATCCCGGCGACGGTGCCCGCGTGCTCCAGCGTCGGGTGCGTCGGGCGGATGAGGATCGCGTTCATGTGCGGGCGGAAGTTGTGGATGACGTCGATGACCTCGACGTCGAAGCGCTCGGGGCGCGTCCCGCGGAACACCGTGAGCCCGTAGCCCCGCATGCCCGCCCGCACCTCCTCGAAGGGCATGAGCGCCGACGCGGGGGCGGACTGCGCGAGGAGCGCGCCGGAGCCCGCGAGAACGGCGGCGATGGTGAGGAGCGAGAGGGTCGAGTACCGCACGGGGAGCGCGGAGTGTCGGTCGCCGGGTCGTCGGGTGTCAACGACGGCGATGGGGGGCCACTACGTCGTGGGCGGTGCGGGGTTCGGCGTGGGGGCCGTCTGGAGGGCGTCGGTGAGGGCCTTCTTCAAGCTCGCGAGCTCGGCCTCGGTGAGCGCGACGTCGCCGTAGCGCGAGGCCATGTAGCGTTCCGCGACGCGGAGGGCCGTGGGGGCGAAGGGGTCGGCGCGACGCTCGAGCAGGCGCGCGAAGGCCAGCGGGGAGACGCTGCCGGGCCGGGAGGTGCCGCGGGCGGAGAGGGCTTCGTCGAGGGCGCGGGCGAGTAGCTGCGCCGCGCGGACGGAGGGCGAACGCGGGGCCGCGCGGGCGCCGTCCGGAGACGCTCGCCAGGCGCGCACCTGGAGGCCGATGGCGACGAGCGCGAGGCCGAGCGCGAGCGCCACCGCGATGGGCTTCACCGGGAGCGAGAGGGCGCCGCGCGAGCCGCGGGCGGCGGCGGCCTGCGTCGGGCGCGGACGGGGGCGGCGGTGGGTGACGTAGTACTGCCAGATCTCCTGGGCGATGTGGGCCTGGTCTTTGAGGTCGAAGTCCACCACGTAGCGGCGCCAGCGGACGCGCAGGGCCTCCACCATCGCGTCCACCTCGGCGAGCACGCCGCTGCGCAGGAGGGGGACCTCGCCAGCGGGCGGCGTCGGGTCGAAGGTGATCCAACCGCGCTGCGCGTCCCACACCTCGACCCACGAGTGCGAGTCGCCCTGGTGCACCTCGTAGAAGCGCCCGTAGCGGTTGTAGGTGCCGCCGAGGAAGCCCGTGACGTTGCGCGCCGGGATGTCGAGCGTGCGGAGCATCACGGCCATCGCCGTGGAGAAATACTCGCAGTGACCCGCCCGCGAGCGGAAGAGGAAGTCCTCCAGCGGGTTGCGCGCCGCGCCGCTCTCCAACTGCAGGGTGTAGCGGTAGCGGGTGGAGAGGTGGCGCTCGATCGCGCGGGCCTTGCCGAGCTGCGTGGTCTCCCCGGCGGTGAGCTCCAGCGCGAGGGCGCGGATGCGCGGCGGGAGGTCGGCGGGGATCTGCACGTAGCGCTGGCGAAAGCGCTCGTAGGTCTCGGCGAAGACGCGGCGCGCGGGCGAGGTGGTGCCCGGGTGCTGGCCCGTCCACACGACGTAGGAGAGCCCGAGCTCGTCGCCGTTGGGGTAGCGGACGCCGTCGTCGCGGTCGAGCGTGAGGTTGGGGTAGCGCGCCATCCCCGCGGCGAAATGGGCCTCGATCTGGAGCCCGACGGCGCCGTCGAGGATCGGGACCACGGGCGGGTCGAGGGGGTCGAGGGTGATGCGGAAGCCCTCGTCGACGCCGGGGTTGGGGAGGCGGAGGAGGGCGTAGTGGTTGCCCGCCCGCTCGACGTTGACGGCGTCGGCGCGCCACGTGTCGCTGCGCGACCAGCCGCGGCCGTTGTAGCGGTCGAAGGTGGCGCCGCGCAGGCGGAAGGAGCGCACCGGGGCGGGGGACTCTTCCAGGCGGAGGGGCTCGACGCGGAGGACGATGGTGGGGTCGTTGCGGATCATCCCGTGGCCGCGCAGGTCGACCGAGGAGCCGAAGCCGGCGACGGCGTTCTCGCCGCGGCCGCGGACGGTGATGATGCCGAGGCCGATGCGCGGGAAGAGGACGAAGATGAAGGCCGTGAGGAGGAAGATCGGGAGGGCGAGGAGCGACGAGCCGATGAGGAGCCCGGGGCCCACGACGCGGCGCGAGCGGAGGATGCGCGCGACGTCGATGGGCACCCCCGCCCGCCCGGCGCGCGCGTCGGCGAGGTAGTTGCCTTCGATCTCGCGGCGGAGGTGGCCGAGGGTCATCGCCCAGGGCGTGGCGATGACGAAGCCGAGGAAGCAGATGGCGTAGGAGAGCCCGCCGCCGAGCACCGTGGCCGCGATGAGCTGGAGCAGCGCGAGGACGGTGATCTGCTGGTAGTCCCGGGCGCTGCGCCGCGTCGCGAGCTTCATGATCTGGAGCAGCGACGCGAACTCCACAATGGCGAGCAGGAGCTCGGTGTTGAAGAAGGCGTAGCGCACCACCTGGACGGCGAGGGCGAGGACGATGAAGACGTTCCACCCGCGGTGGTAGCGCTCGCTCTGGAGGAGGTCGCCCTCGACGAACCAGCTCGCCGCGACGCCCGCGGCGATGGCCACGGTGCTCGCCACGGGGAGCTCGCCCCCCGCGCCGAGCGCGACCAGCCCCAGCACCGCCAGCACGTACGCCGAGAACTTGTGAACCTGCGAGAACCTCACGCTCCCCTCCGCACGCTCAGGTCGATCGCGTCTTCCGGCAGCACCGGGTCGGGCGGCAGGAGCGCGAGGTAGGCCAGCACCCGGTCGTGCCCCTGCGACGAGGGCTTCGCCGTGCACGTCGTCGGCATCTCCCCCCGCGCCACCTCCGCGATCACATGCACCACCGCCCCGTCGCGCAGCGCCTGGAGCGCGACGAAGGCCGCCCGGCGGATGTCGTCCTCCACCCGGGCCTTCGCCTCGGTGGCGCCCGCTCCTTCACTGATCTTGTTGGCCACTTCGATGCGCACGGCGCGGGCCCCTTCGCGGCGGCGCTCGCGGGCGATCACCCGGTCGAGCGCGGCGGTCTTGGGCCAGTGGACGTCCCGCACCGGGTCGCCCTCGCCGATCTCGCGCACGCCGTCGACCTCGCCCTGCCCGCGCTCCTCGCGCGTGACGAGCTCGCCCGCGGTGGGCACCGGCGGCGCGTGGTTGCGGCCGCGCAGGGGCGACGGGTACACCACCTGCTCCTCGATCATGTCGATCTCCCGCCACTTCTCGAAGAGGCCGAAGGGGAAGCGGGTCGCGACGCGGAGCGAGAGGTAGCGCTCGACCCCGCGCACCGGGGCCACGCGCCGGTAGGCCGCCGTCTGCCGCGCCCCCGCGCTCACCTTGAGGAAGTAGCAGCGCTTGTCGGTGCGCCGCCCCTCGATGCGGTCTTCCACCTCGATGGAGTAGCTCGGGGCGTAGCGCTTCTTGTTGTACACCTCCACCTCGATGAGGCTCGCCGTCCCCGCGTAGGCGCGCTTGGGGAGGCGGCGGCGAAACTCCAGCCCCCGCAGCGCGATCTCCGAGAGCACCCCGGAGAGGATCACCAGCGAGAGCAGGAGGCCGAGCACGAGGTAGAGGAGGTTGTTGCCCGTGTTGACCGCCGCGAAGCCCACGCCGATGGTGACGCCGACGAAGATCTTCCCCTCGCGGGTGAAGCGCAGGCGGCGCGGCGGACGGGAGGCCCGCAGCGCGGTGCGCCAGCGCGCGAGCAGCGCCCGGAGGCGCGCAGGCCAGGAGGATCGGGAGGCCATGGTGGAGGCGTAGCGTATGCGCTTCGTGCGCGGGAATCTATCGCCGCGCTATGTCTTCAGCAGCGCCACCATGTGCGGGAGCACCGGCGCGAGCACCCGCGACACCGCCAGGCGCACGGCGTTGACGCTCCCCGGGAGGGCGACGAGCACGGTGCGCCCGCGCGTCCCCGCCACCGCGCGCGAAAGGATCGCCCGCGCCCCCACCTCCTGCCACGACAGCCGCCGGAAGGCCTCGCCGAAGCCGTCGAGTCGCTTCTCGCACAGGGCGTCGACCACCTCGTAGGTCTGGTCGCGCGGGGCGATGCCCGTCCCCCCGGTGGTGACCACGGCGTCGGCGAGGTCGACCTTGATCGCCTCCTCGATGGCGGCCCGGATACGATCCGGGTCGTCGGTGACGATGGCGTGGCGGAGCACGATGCAGCCCGCGGCGGCGAGCGACTCGCGGAGCACCCGGCCGCCGAGGTCGTCAGCCTCGGTGCGGGTGTCGCTGATGGTGAGGGTCACGACGCGGGGTGTGACCGTCCCCTGGTGGGCGTGTGCCATGGGCCGCGATTCCATACCTTGAACGCGCGGACGGCGACACGTCGAAAACGTGGCGCGCCGAGGGGGGTGTTCGATATGGTTGGGGTCGCATGCGCAGCCGCCCGCTCCACCTCACGCTCGCGACGGCCCTCTCCGTCGGCGCTTCGGCGAGCGCGCAGGACCTCGCGGGCGCCTGGCGTGTCACCCGCGACGAGGTGTCGGTCACCGTCGGCGAGTGGGGTCCCAACTGCGGGCCGCGTCCGACCTCCCGACAGAACCCCACCGGCCGCGAGGTCACCGTCCGCGTCGAGGGCGAGCAGCTCACGCTCTCGGGCGGCCGCACCACCTACCGCACCAACCGCTGCTGGAGCGACAACCGGGACGTCGCGGTGATCTCCGCGAGCCACCCGACGCCGACGCGTTGGCTGGTGACCTGCGGCACCCCGAGCTCCAACCCCCTGTCCGAGAGCGGCTCGTACCGCCTCGAAGCGCGCGACGCGACGCACCTCAGCTTCCGCGACGAGACCCGCTACGAGTGGACCATCGAGGGCTC
>JBILLV010000231.1:0-14715 GCA_044375895.1 Polyangiales bacterium
CTGGGCGACGGCCTACGCGGCGTGTGTGGTGGCGGCGTTGCCCGTGGCGGGTTTCGTCGGGGCGGGCCTCGCGCTCGCGGCTCGCTCGTTCGAAGGCGACGACGCGACGGCCAACGGACGAACGCTCGCGGCCTCGGCGACGGGCAACGTGCTGGGCGCGGCGCTGGTGACCTTCGCGGCGATGCCCGCGCTCGGCGTGCTGGGCGCGGCCCTCGCGGTGGCCGTCACCCTCGGGCTCGCGACGGCCCTCGCCCGCTCGCGGACGGCGGCGGCGGTGGCGCTCGCGGCGGCGGGGCTGATGACGCTCCGGGCGCGCGCCCACGACGACCCCGCGGCGATGCTGCGCGGGCCCTTTCTGTACGCGGGCTCGCAGCACGTCGAGCTCGGGCGCGTGGCCCACCGCCGCGACGGACCCGAGGCGACGGTGGCGGTGCGCCGCGACGACGAGGGCAACGTCCTCCTGCAGATCAACGGCAAGGTCGACGCGACGAGCCTCGGCGACGCGGTGACGCAGACGCTCGTCGGGATGATCCCCGTGGCGATGGCGCGCGACCCGCGGGACGTCCTCGTGGTGGGCCTCGGCAGCGGGATGACCGTCGACGCCGCCCGCTCGGTGCCCGGCGTGCGCTCGGTGGAGACCGCCGAGCTGCTCGACGACGTCATCGCCGCCGCGCGCGGACCCTTCGCCCGCGCCAACCACCGCGCCCTCGAAGACCGCCGCGTGCGGGTGCTTCGGGCCGACGCGGCGCAGTACCTCCGGGGGACGACCCGCACCTACGACGCGATCGTGAGCGAGCCGTCCAACCCCTGGGTCGCGGGCATGAGCGACCTCTTCACCCGCGAGTCCTTCGAGGCCGCCCGCGCCCGGCTGCGCGACGGCGGGGCCTTCGGCGCGTGGTTTCACGCCTACGGGACGAGCGCCGCGGTGGTGTCGTCCATCACGGCCACCTTCCGCGCGGTGTTTCCGCGGAGCACCCTGGTCGAGCTCTCCCCCGGCACCGACTACCTCCTGGTGGGGCTGAAGGGAGAGGGTCCCTTCGACCTCGACGCCTTCCTCGCCCGCACCGACGACCCCACCCTCGCGCGGATGCTCGCCGCCGCGGGGGTGCCCGACCGGGCGTCGCTCCTCGCGCGCTTCCTCGCGGGGCGCAACGGCGTGGCGGCGGTCGCGGGGGGGGCGCCGGTGCTCCGCGCGTCCGACCTCACGCTGGAGTTTCTCGCCCCGTCGCTGCTCTACCGCGACGCGACGGGGGAGGTGTTCACCCTCCTCGCGCGCATCGACGACCTGCCGCTGGCGGGCCTCGGCGTCGACGCCTCCCCAAACGGAACCTGGCTCCGCCTGCTCGACGCGAGCGAACCACAGCGCGAGGCCGTCACGCACGCGCGCAACCTCGTGCTCGCGTCGCGCCAGGGGGAGCTCGCCCGCGCGCTCCAGGAGGGGGAGCTCGCCGTCGGCCTCGCCCCACGCGACGCCACGCTGCGCGCGCTGGTGGCGCGGCTGTACCTCACGCGCGCCGCCACCCGCGCCCGCACCGACCCCGGCGCCGCCGAGCAGGACCTCACCGCCGTGCTGGAGCTCGACCCGCCGCCCGCCGAGCGCATCCGGGCGCTGGTTCGCCTGGGCGACCTCGCGCTGCGCCGACGCGACGGCCAGCGCGCGCTCACGCGGTACAGCGACGCGCTGGCGCGGGCGGAGGCGATCGGGGAGCCGGCGCCGGAGATCCGCGCGCGGCGGGCCGAGGCGCTCGCGGTGCTCGGCGCGCCGACGCAGGCCGCGGAGGAGCTGCAGCGGTCGCAGCGGCGGTGAGGCGCGGGCGCCGTACGGCAAGCAGGTCGTCGCCCGCCTCGCGGAGGGGATTGTCTCGACGGCGTCGAGACTATTGGGGTGGAGCCACTTCCAGTAGGTGATCTCCCTCGAAGTCGCGCCGTCGCCCAGCGAGACTCCCCGACGACGCCCCCGACAGGCCCGAGGCCACCCGCAGGCCTCGTCGACGAGGCCCCCGGGTACCCCATAGGCGACCCTGACGCCCCGTCGAGGAGGCGCTCGGGTCACCCAAGGTCGCCGAGTGCCGCCGTCGGCGATGGACGCTTGTCACCCGAGGCGAGCACAAGGCGCCGTCCGTGGGGCGAAGGGGAAGGGTCGGGCGGGGCGGCAGCTCGTCGAGAGCGGACGAAAGCATGATGAACCAATCGCTGGAGCTCCTGGCACTTCTGCGGGGTCACCGCGACGTCGCCCGAGGCCCGAAGCGCGTTCTGTGAACCAGCGTCACGGCGCCCCGGGATTGATGCCAGTTGACAGCAATCGACACGCACTCGTCGTTCTGGGGCACCTCGGCACTGGACAGCCGTTCCCCCCCCCGCGTTACAACACACCTCGGGTCGACTGCGGGCAAGGGAGCAGCGCCATCGGGTCACCGACGTTCACCATCGATTGACGAACGCAGGGGTAGAGAACCTTCTTCGGTGCGCATGGGGCACGCTGGGGAGGTCAATAAAGCCGATGGTCGCACGCACGAAGCGGGCGATTCACAGGAGACGTGTGTCATGGCAGATGTGATCAGTCTGATGTCCAGTCCCGTGGTGGTGGCGGCCAGCGGGGTGAAGTACCAGCCCGTGGAGCAGGCGATCGACGTGTCGGGGTACGACCGCGTCGACCTCGCGATCGACACGCCGGGCGCCGGACCGAGCGAGGTGAAGATCCTCACCTCGATGACGCTCCAGGAGACCGACGCCGACTGGGTGGAGGCCGCCGTCACCAGCGGCACGGTCTCCAGCAACACGGCCAACACCTTCCTTACGGTGCCGGCCTCGGGCAAGCCCCTCTTCCGGTACATCCGCTGGAAGATCACCGCCGGCGCCAACCCCGCGGCCGCCTACATCACCGGCCTGGCCCGGCGCGGGTAGCACGGCATCCGGCCTCTGCTGCGGTCACCGCTGCCCGAGCGGTGACCGCGGCGCGCCTCTGCGACGTCTCTGAGTGACGATCCGGGAATTTGAGGGTGTGGGGCCTCCGCCACGCAGCGCCTCGGGTGCGCGCCGGACGCCGAAACCGTGATAGAGAACTGAACGACATCTCATGCGCACCCTACTCCCGCCGCACCTCCTGCTGCTCTGGCTCGCGCTCCTCAGCGGCTGCCCTGACGCTCCGCTGGCGCCCGATGCCTCGTTGGATGCCGACGTGAAGGAGCCCGATGCGTTGGAGGAGGAAGCAGTCGCCACGGACGTCCCGCTCGACCGGCCCGACGCGCGTCGGCCCGATGTCGTCGGCATGGACGCGGCACAGGATGCGGATGTGCCAGTGATCGAGGACATCCCCGTGTTCGAGGTGATCCCCCTCGATCGTGTCTCCTTCGACCGTGAGGTGACCTTCGAGCAGGTCGCAGATCCTCTGGATCTCTACCGGCAGTTCCTCAGAAGCCCTGGCACGCACGTCCGGTGTCGCCCCGGAGAGGTTGCGGACTGCGCTTGCTTCGATGGCCGGGAGGGGCGACAGATCTGCCAGTATTCAGGCGCTTTCGGCGCTTGCGCCTGCTTGAACCCCCGGAGCCGAGTGATGGGGCCGCCGCGACTCGTCAGCCCGCTCACCCACTTCCGCGTGAGCTCGCAGCGACCGTCGCTCCACTGGGTCGTCCCCGCGGGTACGGCTCGGGTGCGCGTCGAGCTCTGCGGCGATCGGCCGTGCAGTCGGCTCCTGCTGCGGGAGGAGACCACTGACCTCGACGCGTGGCGTCCGGAGCGCCCTCTCGCGCCCGGCATGGTCTTCTGGCACGTTCAAGCCTTCGATGCGGCAGGGACGACGCTCTGGAGCAGCCCCACCTGGCTCTTCTACGTCGGCAGGAGGGACGCACCCCACGACACCGCGCTCCGGCAGCCAATCGACTTCAACGGTGACGGCTACGATGACGTCCTTGTCGCAGAGTTTGTTAGTCGATTTCGATATGTCTTTACTGTACGTCTCGGGTCTCCCGATGGACTTCAAGCCACCATCGCCGCGCGGCCGCAACTTCCAGCAGGGGTGCTCCAGGGCAGGGAAACATCGTTCGATGTACCGAGGCCGGTGGCCGACTTCGATGGCGATGGCTACACCGACCTGCTCCTCATCGCCGCGCGAAATCCCAGTGCGCCCGGTGCTCCCCCCACGCGTGTCTACGTCCTCTATGGGGGGGCCGACCTCTTTCGACGCTACACCGAGAGCTATGTCAATCTAGACGATTCGATCGACCTCTACCCATACTACGTCGCGGACTACAACGGCGACGGATTTCAAGACGTCATCACATGGAATTTTACGGCTTTCGTGGGCAGCTCGTCTGGGCCTCGAACGACGCCGATGCGCACAGGTTTGAGCGGTCTGGATGAGCGGCTCCACGGCCACTTGTTGCTGGCAGACGATGTTGACGGCGACGGCTGGACAGATTTTGCAGGAAATCCCCCATACGTGTACTATGGTGCTGGCGCCTTCGGCTTCGGTTTGTATCCTGGGATGGAGTCCGACATCGGCAATGACACTCCCTACTCCGTGACGGATATGAACGGCGACCGCCGGGCCGATCTGCTGAGTCGTCGCAATGGGCTGCGGATCGACTATGGATCCCCCGACGGCCTGGTCGAGGAGTTGGTTGAGGGGTTGGGGAGGATTACGCAAGACTCGCGGCCGGGCCATTTTACGAGGCAGTTGATGGCGCTTTCGGCTCCTGTGACGGGTGACTTTGATGGAGACGGTCTCAGCGATGTGATCCTGAGCGACGGGTGGGCGTTCTCCACGCCCACCCCGTCCCCCTGTTCTTGGGAGACGCTCTATCGCTACGATGGAAACCCGAATGGCGTCTCGTTCATCCCTGATCGCATGATGCGTGCTCCCTGCAATTCCTGGGGATTCTCTGCGGTGGCAAGCGGCGACTACGATGGCGACGGATTTGACGATGTCCTGATGTACGTTGATCGCGTCGCGTCCGTCTTGCCTGGTGGAACTGGCGGGTGGGGTGAGCGTGTCTATCCAGTTTTCAACTGCTCCCAGGGCGAGTGCGCGCTCGTCGAGTTCTGAAGTCCGAACGAAAGGAGAGTCAAGCACATGGGTGACTATGCGGGAGAGTTCGTGAACACGAGGCCCGTCCATGCAGGAACGACGCCTCGTCCCACCGACCTGAGACCTCAGGATGGACAACTGGCCGAAGCGGGGCTGAGGGACCAGATTTTTCGCGATGCGGAGAACAACACCCGGCTGCTCCAGAACACGATCAACCAGGTTCATGGCAACGGTGGGGGGTATGTCTACTTCACTGCGGGGCGCTATTTCATCGGCCGCAATGTCGCGGTCGCGAGACTAGCGGTCGGCGGTATGGTGCCTCCGACCATGGGCGACTCCATGATCGACTGGTCACTGACGCGCGATGTGCCCGACGTACTCGTGCCGCCCGACGTGACGCTGCGATTCGCTCCGGGCGCTGTGCTCGTTCCCCTGAACTACGAAGGACAGGTCGCCAGATCTCCCCATGTGACCATGGAGGGCAGGCTCCGAGAGAACCATCTCGTCCGCATCGAAATCCAGGGCGCGATCATCGCCGACATGCGCGAGATCTTCGCGGCGAACGTGTACCCGTTCGAAGACCGGGCCACTTATCCAGAGGAGCCTTGGCTCCCCGCGGGCAAGATCCTGCTCACCGGGCACCGCATCCGCGAGGTGTACCCCGAGTGGTGGGGAGCCTTCTCTGCCTTGGAGGGTCGTTGGTCGACGCGGCACGTGCGCGCACTCCAGGCAGCGATCAACGCGGGGCACACCGACCGCCACCGTCCGCGGCGGACGCCCCTCGGCAATCTCGTGCGCGGTCCGCAGGGCATCGAGTGGGTGCAACTCCCGACGATCCCGGTCGTGGCGGCCTACAACTATCCGCTCGCCGGGCCGCTGCGGGTCGGCAAGACCGAGGAGGTGATGGTGAGCGACGACGCGGCGCTCCAAGTCCCCAACCCGGCGCCCTTCGTGCTGCGGGGCGAGCGTGAGACGAGCCAGTTGGGGAAGAGCACCTTCCTCGCGGACCGGCCGTTCAATCAGCCTACCCACGAATCCTACCAGGCCGCGCTGCTGCACGTGGCGGGGAGTCCCTTCGTGATCGAGAAGGTCCACTTCCGCGGCGAGCAGCGGGCCGACACGCTCGTGCGGGTCGAGGTGGCGGACGGCGGGCACCACGAGTTCAACGGGTGCGTCTTCGAGGAGATCCGGCTGGGTGAAGGGGCGACCGCAGTGCGCCTGGAGAGCCCGCCGCGGCGCATCGACGAACAGACGGGCAAGGCCCCCCCCGCCCGCGCGGCGCAGCTCTCCTTCACGCGCTGCCGCATCGTCGCCCTGAGCCCGAATCGCTTCGATCGGGAGGTGCGCGATGACGATCCGATCCCCCCGGTCGCCGATCGGCGCTACCCGGCGCGGATGTCGGGTGTGAGCATCGATGTGGAAGACCACGTGGGCGTCGTGTTCACCAACTGCTTCATCTTCGGGCTCGCGGATCCGCTCATCCGCGCGTACCGGGGGCGCTTCTCGCTCAACGGCTGCACCTTCCACGCGGTGCGCACCCAACAGGTCGTCGCGCCCTCCGAAGGCATGGGCGACGCGGTACGCAGGCTGCTCAACTCGAGCGATGGGACGGACATCTACATCGAAGCTCCTGGTGTCTCGGGGGGGCAGTTGTGGGCTCCGGCGAGCTTCACGGCGCGCGCCATCGAGTCGCAGAGCTACCAGTTTCTGGCGTCGTTTCATGACCCGACGGGTCCTTCTCTCGGCGGACTCCTCGCGCCGCCACCGACCGGCGGGCTCTCTGCCGTCGTGCTCCTCAACGTCAAGCACGCCGCCGCGTACGCGAAGGCGACGGATGGGGGGGTGGATGACGAGCCATTCGTGCGCGGGCTGATGCGTCCATCGATCGCGTGGGACGGCCCCGCGCTCGACGGGGCGATGCTGGTCGCCACGGGCTGCTCGTTCCGGTGGGACTATCGGACGGCGACGACGCCCGAGCGGCCTTGGTTCGCGTCGATGGGTGGCATCATGGTCGGCCCTGGCGCTCGGGGAAAGATCTACCACCTCGGCAACACGCTCTTCTCCTGGCGTGGGGCCGGCGGTGATCACGTCGTTCCGGTGGGGCCGATGGGTCGACTCTCCGCGGTGCGACCGGAGCGCCTGATCGCGGTGGCCTCCGCGGGCGCGTCGACGCAGGTGCACGCGCTCCCCTACTTCACGCTGTCGGTGCGCTGATGAAGCTGTCCCTGCCGCCGTGCGCTGCGCTCGTCGTCTCCCTGTCGTTCGCGACGGGTTGCGACGACACCGCCGCGCCGACGCGAGACGTCCCCGCGCCCCGGAAGGACCTCTCCTCCGAGGCCGACGATGCGAGCTGGGAAGACGTCGCCGCGGAGCGGATGGAGGCGGCGGAGGACGCCGTCGAGGAGTCCATGACGCCGCCGGAGGATGGCTCCCCCGACGGCGACACGCCAGAGGTGCCTGACGTCGTCGACGTCGTCGACGATGGCGCCGATGCCGACGCCACGGAGATGGATGTGCGCGACGCGCCCGACGCGCTTGACGCGGCCCCGCCCGACGTCATGGACGCCGCAGCGGACTCACGCGACGCCGCGGTGGCCGACGCGCGCGACGCTGACGCGGATGTGCGCGACTCCGATGTGCGCGACGCGGATGTGGCAGAGGCTGACGCCGTCGACCCGAGGTACCGCGTCGACCGCCCGGGGGACGACTGCGTGCAGCCGACGCCCGACGTGGCGATGGACGCCGAGCCTCCCTGCTCCGCCGGCCGCACCCGCGCCTGCACCTGCGCCGATGGCGCGCGCGGCGCGTCGCTGTGCACCATCGATGGTCGCTGGGAGTTCTGCCGCTGCGAGTCGGGCGACGGCGGCGCACCCGGTGGCATGGACGCGGGCATCCCCGTCATCACCCAGCCCCGCCTGCTCGCGCCCATCTCGGGGCTGCGCGTGACATCGCAACGTCCGACGCTGCGGTGGGCGCCGCCGATCGGGGCCGCCCGGTCGCGGGTCGAGCTGTGCGACGACCGGGCCTGCACCCGGCCGCTGGTGACGCGTGAGGTCACGACCGCCTCCTGGCGCCCCGACGCCGCGCTGCGGCCAGGGCCGGTGTTCTGGCGCGTGCGCGCGATCGACGCGGGTGGGGTGGTGACATGGACGAGCGCGACGTGGCTCTTCGGGGTGCGCCGCCGCGACACGCCAGTCGATTCGAGCTACGGCGTGATGCGCGACCACAACGGCGACGGGTACGATGACCTGGTGGGGTTCGTCCACGGTGCCTACTACGACCCGGAGAGCTGCTTCGAGGGACCTCAGGTGTATTTCGGTGGCGCCGACGGTCTGAGCTTGTCCCGGCGCAGACTGCTTCGCCCCCAGGACGCGACGAGCGGGCTGAACTTCGGTGAGTCGTTCGCTGTCGGCGACATCAATGGGGATGGGCTCGCGGACATCGCGCTGACCGACCCTGGCCAGCAGACACCGGGCGGCGGCAGCTATGCCCCCAGGGTCTATGTGTACCTGGGCGATCGCTCCTGCCTCACACGCACCTGGCGGTCCCTGTCGCTCGCTCCGACGACCCTCTATGGTGCACGTGTTGGGGTATCGATCGGAGACTTCAATGGCGACGGCTTCGGGGACGTCGTCGCGGGGTCGGTCGAAGGGGGCCTGCGGATCTTCGCGGGCGGGCTCGACGGTCCCAGCGACATCGCGATGCATACCACTTCACTGGCCGGCATCAGGAACCAGTTTGTCGGCGACATCAACGGCGACGGGTACAACGACGTGGTCGCGCAGCACCCGCGGGGGCAGAGCTCCAGCAATCTGCCCGTCTATGCCTTCTACGGCAACCCGAACGGGCGCTTCGACTTCTTTGTCCAGACCGTCCAGCCGTCCTGTTCAGGCATCCTCTGCAACTCCTACCTCGGGCACGCCGTGCGCGGCGGAGACCTCGATGAGGACGGGTTGTCGGATGTGATCATCGCCGAGTCCGCAGAGTTTCACCTGTACCGCGGCACCCGTGACGGACTCCGCTACGCGGGTGGGCAATCGGGATCGAGCGAGAACGCCTGCGACGGGTACTACTGCAACTTCGCAGGAGCCATCTCCTCGCCTGGGGACATCGACGGCGATGGTCATCTGGAGTTTGCGGTGGGCGCACAAGCGTCGCCACGCAATCCGATGACTGGCGCTGCTGGGCCGGGGCAGGTGTTTCTCTACCCCCATACGGCGTTGGGCGCCGCTCCGGCCTACCGGGTCGCGCTCTCCGGGGTGTCTTCCGTGAGCTACTGGGGGTACACTTCTCCACTTCTCGACGTCAATGGCGACGGATTCGATGACCTGGTCATTGCGGGGCGGCGCAGTCTGCCGCGCACCAGCGGTCTGTATACAGACTACGTCGTTCTCACGGTATATCGCGGCACGAGTGGATTTTCTGGCGTCGCAGCGCCGACGGAACTGGTGTTGCCAGAGGTCAGCGACGGTCCGAGACTGCAGTAGCAAGAGAGGGGAGCCATCATGGGTTTTTCGGGTGAATTTCACGAAGCTTCCGGGCTTCAGTCCATGGAGGATAGGAATCCAACGGGCCAGTTCGACCAGGCGCATGCCAACGCTGCGGCGCTTCAGAGCGTACTGGCTGTGGCTGCGGGGTCGGGCGGGTACGTCTACATCCCTTCGGGGCGCTACCTCATCGGACTCCCGCCGCAGGTCCTGCGGGAAGGCGAGTCGGAGACACTGGCCGATCTGGTCGTGCCTGGGCAGGTCACGCTGATGTTCGGCCCGGCGGCGACGCTCGTCCCGCTCCGCTACACCGAAGATCAGATGCGCAATTCCGTTACGCGTGAACGCTTCGCGCGGATGCTCCAGCGCGACGAGCTCCTCCCGGCGAGCGAGCAGCGGCGCGTGCGCATCGAGGTGCAGGGGACGGTCGAGGCGCACCTCGAACCGATCTTCGACGTGTACCAGCACGTGCCTGGGGCGGAGAACACCTCGCTCGAAGCGGGGCGGGTGATCTTCGTGCGCGAGCGGGTGCGGGAGCTGTACCCTGAGTGGTGGGGGGCGATCCCGATCCCGGCGGGGGGTGGCGCCCAGAGCGTCGCGGCAGTGCGGCGCACGACGGAGGCCCTCCAGGCGTGCCTCTTCGCGGCGGCGCAGCACCGGGGCACGGGTGCACCGAGCCGTGGCTCGTTGGCGTTGATGGACGACGCGCGGCCGACGGTGCCGGTCGTGCTCACCAGCCAGTACCGCATCGACCGCCCGCTTCGCCTTGGCGCGAACCTCATCCAGGCGGGAGGGGGTGACGTGATGCTCGACGATCAGGGACGTTTCAAGGCCGAAGTGGGCATGGCGGTGAACCCGGGCAACGTGGTGATCCGCGGCGCTGGCGGGGTCGCCGCGCGGGGGGTGGGCGCGGCGATGATCCAGGCCGCGCCGAACTTCGAGGTGCCGGTCGAAGAGGGGACGGAAGAGGTCCGCGACGTGCGCTCGCTGCTCATCTCCCGCAGCGGGTCCAGCGTCTCGATCGAGAACGTGGTCTTTGACGCGAACGAGGTCGCGGACCGCTGCGTGACGCTGTCGGTGTACCGCAACAGCCAGCCGCACCACACGAACTTCGAGGGGTGCGAGTTCCGCAACGCGCTGCACGAGCAGGTGTTTGTGGGGGGAGAGTTTCCCGGGGAGATGGACGTGATCGACGTGATGGGCGAGGGGCGGACGACGATCATCGAGCCGAGCCTCTTCGACTCGGGCGGCACGGACCTCTCTAACATGCGCTTCGCGCGGTGTCGCTTCCTGACGGCCGCGTCACGCCCGGCGATGGAGAACGTGGACTCGAACTGGCGCCAGGGTGCGGCCAAGCGCGGCTACTGGCGGCACGGCGTGGTGCTCCGCACGAAGGAGGGCTTCGGGATGGAGTTCGAGGGCTGCGCCTTCCGAGGACCGGCCAACCCGATGCTGCTGGTGTTCGGAGGGCAGTTCTCGCTCCTGGGCTGCTCCTTTCACACGGAGACGGTGCTCTACAGCGCCACGCCGAGCCAGCACGACGTCAACGAGCGCTCGTGGAACGGCACCGACGTGTACCTCCCCAGCCCGCTCACCGAGCGGCAGCGCGGCGGGTCGCAAGACGACAGGACGGCGCCGGCCACCTTCACCGCACGGAATGTGAGCTCCGTGAGCGCCCAGTTTCTCTCGACGTATCCGTGGGTGTTCGATCGGGCGTTTCAGCCGAGCCCGTCGATGCCGGTCGATCCCACGCGCAACCTCTGGAACACGATCAACACCGTGGCCAACGCCTCGGTGACGCTGATCAACGTCCACCACCGCGCGGCCGCCCCCGCCATGGGGTCCCCGAGCAGCGTCGAACGACCGGCGATCTACTGGAGCGGACCGCGTCATTTCAACGTGGCCCTGGTGCTCCAGGGGTGCACCTTCGCCGGGGGCAATGGCGTCCGCGGTTCGGTGTTCGTCAGCGCCGCCAAGGACAACTCCGCGCCCCTGGCGCCGGTGGTCGACCTCGGCGCGAAGCGAGTCGGCGGGGGCGAGGTGCTCAAGACCCACCCTGAGCTCATCACGATCCCAGTGATCGCGCGCCTCGGCGTCGGCTGAACCCACGGAGAGAGCAAAGGTCATGGCAAGGAACGACGACTTCATCAACCTCAGCGCGCAGCTCAATGCCGGCCTCCCGGCGACGATCACGCAGGTGCGCAACGCGCAGGGCGTTCGGCAGGAGATCGAGCGCCAGATCGGGCGCACGCTCACACGAGACGCCTCCCGGAGCCTGGGCGGCACCCTCTACCTCCCGCCCGTCGCGGGCGGGCAGTACTGGGTCGACGTGACCGACCGTGCGCTGGTGCTGCCCCCGAGCTTCACCCTGCTGATCGCACCGGGCGTGGTGCTGGTCCCCACGACCCGCGCGACCCCTGGCGACCGCACATACATCGAAGTGCAGGGCCTCCTCGACGCGCCCATCGGCCAGGTGTTCGCCACCGACGCGTGGTTCGCGCGCAACGGCGGCGCGGAGGCGTCGCTGCGCGCAGGGACGATCCGCTTCACGAGCCGGCGGATGGAGCGCGTGCACCCCGAGTGGTGGGGCGCGGAGGGCGGGTCACGGTTCGGCGACAACGACGCCCTCGACGCGGCGCTGCGGGCGGCGCTCGTCGACCGTGGGGCCTCCGTTGGGGCGCTCGCGCCGCTCGACATCGAGCTGCGGGCCACCTACCAGCTCACGCGGCCGTGGGCGCTCTCGGGCGCAGCGTCGACGCCCGCGCTCACGTTGCGGGGAGCGCCCGGCACGGAGGACGTGCCCACCTTCGTGAGCGCGCCGTCCTTCTCGGGCGCCGCGCTGGTGACGGTGAACAACCTGGAGTCGGTGGTCTTCGAAGACGTCCGCTTCGATGGCGCGGGCCGGGTGGCGTCGTGCCTGGCGCTCACCACCACCCGTCAGAACGTCATGGAGCGCCCGCACCTCCTCCGTCGTTGCGGCTTCGCGGGCGCGACCGAGGCACTCGTGGCGGCGCGGGCGACGGCCTCGGGCGACATCGCCCCGATGGCCGACGACGTGGGTGGGGCGCGGACGCTCGACCTGCGCGTGGAGGGCTGTCGATTCCAGCCTGACAGCATGCGCCAGACCGCGCTTCAGGTGAGCACCTCGCCGAACCTCGGCGTCGAGCTGGAGGGGTGCGCCTTCGAAGGCGCGGCGGCGACGATGGTCCACGCGCGGGGAGCGGGGCTCTCGGTGGTGAGCTGCCATTTCCACAATCGCGTTCCCGAGGTGGTGACGACGCCTGAGGGGGACCTTCACGCGAGCGGGCCGGAGGGCGACCTCGACCTGTTTCTCGACCGGGATGGGAACGGCCCGGTGGCGAGCGTCTTCGCGCAGGACTGCCGCTCGCGCAGTGAGCAGTTTCTCGCCACGGTGGCGGGTGACCCGGGCGTGCTCTGCGGCGACAGCACGATCGTCGGGCTGCACCATGTCCGACCGCGGGTGGAGGGGGTCGGGGTGGGTGTGATCGAAGTTCCGCCGCCGAAGCGGCTCCCGCCCATCTGGACGATCTTCGAGCCGACGCCGCTCGCGCCCGGCAAGGTCATCGACCCGAAGGCACGCCTCGGCGACGTGAACGCGCAGAAGCCCAGCGCGCCACCCGCACCCGAGTCCATCGAGCCGGTGCTGAAGGGCGGCACCTTCACCCTGCCGCCGGGGCTCAAGCCGAACACGGGCGTCACCGCGTTCCGTCCGGCGGGCAGCGGCGTGGCGCCCATCCACTGGCGGGTCGCGTCGTCGGGGGCGCGGCTCGCGCTGATGGGCTGCCGCTTCGATCAGCTCTCGGGGCTCGCGGCGGTGCGGGCGTTCGCGGGCTGCGCGCCGGTGGCCGACCTGGGCATCCTGGGCTCGCCCGACCCCATCCGCGCGGTCAACCCGACGATCGTGCAGCGCATCCCGCTGCTCTCGACGGACTGAGGCAACGGGGTGGGGGCTACCCGGCGGCCCCATCAACGGGGCGTCAGGGTCGGGTGAGGCGACCCGACTGCCCCCTCGACGAGGCCCCCGGGTACCCCCTGGCTCCCTCGTCCTCTCACCCGCCGCACCCCTCAGGTCGCCTCACCCGACCTCGCTCTCTCGTTGCCCGTGTCCGCCCCTCGCTCGACCCGTCGCGCCCGCCGCCTCGACGGCGCCTGCGGTCCCCTTCGGCCGCTTGTGATGCCGCGCGATCTGGTGCACCGTCGGGCACCATGCGCACCCGCCGCCCCGTCGTCTGCCTCCTCGTCGCCGCCTCGCTCGCCCCCGCCGCTGCCTTCGCGCAGAACCAGGACCCCGTCGGCGCCGCGATGGGCCTCGCCAACGGGGTGCTCGGCAACAGCCCCTCGGGCTCCTCGGGCTCGTCGTCGCGCTCCCGCTCGCGGTCGCGCTCGCGCGCCCGTACGCCCGCCACGCCCCTGTCGGCGGGCGCTCCCCGTCAGGCGCTCGTCGTGGCCGCCGACGGCTACATGAACCTCCCGCTCGAGACCTTCCAGGCCACGAAGCGCGTCCAGCCGCCGCCCTTCAACTGGTCGAGCGACGGGTGCAGCTTCGGTGAGATCACCGGGCCCTTCCGCGAGAGCTTCAACCGGGCGTGCGACCGCCACGATTTCGGCTACCGCAACTACGGCGGCACGGGTCTGGCGCTCGACCGCACCGAGACCCGCCGCACGCGCGTCGACGACCGCCTCCGCGACGACCTCAACGGCGTGTGCCGCAGCCAGCACGCGGGCCTCACCGAGACGCCGTGCCTCGCCGCCGCGCAGGCGATCTACGCGACGGTGCGCTCGCAGGGGTCGTCGTGGTTCATGACGGGGACGGGGCGGCCGATGCAGATGCCGACGCCCGCGGTGCCGGGCTTCAACACGGGGGCCAACCAGAGCCCCATCCCCGGCGTGCCGATGCCCGGCGGTTCACCGGGCGGCAACAACGGCCTGCCGCTCCCCATCCCCGGCGCGGGCGGCACCAACGGCCTCCCGATCCCGGTGCCCGGCGCCAACAACGGGATGAACCCCGCGCAGGTGCTCACCGTCCCCGGCCAGGTGCTCGGCGGCGGACGCTGAGCGCCACCTCCGCTGACCACTCCCCTCAGCAGGGATCCGCCGATTCGATCGAAGCCTCTGTATTCTTCGGGCATTCTACCGTCACGCGCCGGGAGGCACAGCGCCCGGCGCGCGTCGTCTGCCTCC
>JBILLV010000585.1:0-3633 GCA_044375895.1 Polyangiales bacterium
GGCCTGACCGAGCGCGTCACGCAGCGGGCCGATGGCGTCGTGCGGCGCACCGCGGCCGATGCAGTCGAAGGCGAACACCACCGGGTCGACGGGAGCGCCGGGGCGGTCGGTCTGGGGGGCCGCGGGGAGCACCTCGGGGACGTCGAGGCGGGCCGGCGGCGGCGGCGGCGCGATCACGGGCGGTGCGAGGACGTTGCGCGGCGGCGCGATGACGGGCGGCGGCGCGCTGGCGGCGCTGACGCCTTCGCCGCGGAGGCGATCGAGGGCCGCGAGGACGCCCGCCGAGGAGGGCGCGTGGTCGCCGAGCGCGGCGCTCACGGTCGCCTGGAGGGGACGCGCCACGGCGAGGAGCCCGCTGAGCTCCTGCGCGTCGACCGAGCCGACGGCCATGGCCGCGAGGGCGGGCTCGCAGCGCGTCTGGAGGAGCCACTCCAACGCGCCGGCCCGCGCGCGGGGGCGCCGCGGGTGGAGGGCGTCGCCGTAGGTGTCGAGCAGGGCGGCGACGAGCGCGAAGCCCTGCGTGAGCCCCACGAACCCGCTGCGCTGGTAGAGGCCCCAGGCCACGTAGACGGCCACCAGGAGGTCTTTGGTGGTCTCCTGCAGGAGCTCGGTGCCGAGGTCGAGGACGCGCGCCCAGTCGACGCGGTCGCCGCGTTCGAGGCGGGCCACCTCGGCGCGGAGGTCGAGGTAGCGTTCGTCGGCGGTGGCGTCATCGCCCGCGGGAGCCGCGTCGGAGATGGGCGCGAGCCAGGTGTGGGCGAGGGCGCGGAGCGTGTCGGGGATCATGTGCGACGGGCGAATGCCTCCCGCCGCGATGGTACCGCAGCGCTTCCGGCGGACGGAAAGGGAATCGTGGCGCTACGCCGCGCGAAACATCACGTCGGAGCGGAGGACGTGCTTCACCCCGCGGGTCACCACCGCCCCCTGATGGAGCAGCCCGTGCGTGAACACCAGCGCCATGCCGCGCCGCGGGGTCACCACCCCGTCTTCGAACTCGGTGGCCCCGCCGTCGCAATCGTCGTCGAGGTACACCATGAAGGTGAGCTGGCTGTGCTCGTGCCGGTTGCGCACGAAGGCCCCGTCGCGGTGCCACCGAAACACCTGCCCGGGGGTGTACCGGTAGAAGCGGAGCCGCTCGTTGAGGCCCACCGGGCGCCAGAGGCCGCCGCGGCGGTGGGAGATGGTGAGGTAGGGGCGCAGGCGGTCCCAGAGGGCTTCCGCGCGGGCCTCGTCGTCGAGCATCACCCGGGTGTTGTTGCGGGCCTCGGGCATGTGAACCGGCCCGATCGCGGTGGTGACGGGGGCCTCCTCGAAGCCCTCGGCCGAGGCCAGCGCGATCCAGGCGTCACACTCCGCGGGGCTCAGAAACTCAGGGATCGTGAAGCGGACGATGTCTTCCATGCGTCGGAGGATGCTACCCGGGCCGGCGGGCGACGAGGGCACGACCGGGCACGACCGGGCAGCGTTGCGCGGAAGCCCTCTTTTTGCGCATGATGCGCGCGTGTCGACGCTTCGATTCGACCATGTCGCCCTGGGGCGTGCCCGCACCGAGCTCGGGATCTCGCAGGAGGAGGCCGCGAAGGCCACGGGGGTCGACGTCCGAACCTGGCGCCGCTACGAGTCCGGGGAGGTGAACGACCCCGTCCGCGGCTTCGACGTGCGCACCGTGGCCCGACGACGCTTCCTCGCGCGGGTCGAGCGCGAGCTCGGGCTCACCGAGGCGCAGCTCGTCACCGCCCCCGACGCGCCGGACGCCGCGCC
The DNA here is from genome assembly GCA_044375895.1 of Polyangiales bacterium. Lineage (GTDB taxonomy): Bacteria > Myxococcota_A > Polyangia > Polyangiales > CAISKJ01. The sequence continues at coordinate 1,762 of JBILLV010000585.1, forward strand.
CGAGACGCTCGGTCATGTGCTCCAGCCCGCCCGCCACTTCGTCGGTCGAAGCGCGGAGCTCGCGACGCTCGGCGCGTGGCTCGACGACGCGGCGGTTCATGTGATCGCGGTGGTGGCGCCGGGGGGCAGCGGCAAGACGGCGCTCGTCCGCGAGCTCGTGCGGGGCCGCGCCGACGCCTTCGTGTGGAGCTTCTACGAGTCGCCCGACGCCGACGCCTTCACCACGGCGCTCCCGAGCGGTCACCGGGGCGTGGTGGTGCTCGACGGCGTGGAGACGCTCCAGTCCGACGGCGTGGGCGGCAAGGTGCGGGGGTCGATCGACGCGCCGGGCCTCCGTCGGTTTCTCCGCGCCGCGGCCGACGGTCGTCACGCGTACAAGGTCGTCGTCACCTCGCGGGTCGCGCTGGTCGACCTCGACGCGTGGAGCGACACCTCGCTCCGCACGCTCGTCCCGGGTGCCCTCGATGGCGACGCTGCGACGTCGCTGCTGACGCGCTACGGCGGCGGCGCGAGTGCTCACGCGGCCTCCCTGCTGCTCGAACGGAGCGGCGGGCACCCGCTCTCCCTCGATGTGATGGCGTCGTTCACGGGGCGCTTCCTTGGTGGCGATCCGTCGCGCCTCGACGCCCTCGACCTCGACGTCGCGTCGCACGACGACCCGCACGCCCGTCGGCTCGCGCGGGTTCTCCGCCAGTACGCCGAGCGCCTCCCGCCGGTGGAGCGCGACCTCCTCGCGCGCCTCGCGGTGTTTCCGCGCGGGGCGACGGTCGACTCCCTCCTCGGCCTCGCCGCGCACCCGACGCTCGCGGGGGCGCTCGCCGGCGCGCGCCGCCTCGACCTCGTCGTGCACCTCACGCGGCTCACCGAGACGGGCCTCGCCTTCGCGCAGTCCGAGCGCTCCCGCTACGCCGCGCACCCCTTCGTTCGTGACGTGTTCAAGTCGCTGGTGACCTCGCGCGACGTCCACGCCCACGCCCGCGACGAGCTCCGTGCCACGCTCGCTCGGCGCCCCGGCGACGCCCGCCTCGACGACGCCTCCCTCGACCTGCTGGCCGAGCTCGCCGAGCACACCCTCGCCGCAGGATCACCCGAGGAGGCCGCCCAGGTGTACCTCCGCGCGATGGGCGGCTTCGGGTACCTCGGGCTCATGCGCGGGGCGTTCGCGTTCGGGCTGCGGGTGGTGGGGTCGTTCTCGCCCGAGCGTCACCCGCGCTCGCTCGACGCGGGGCTCTCGCCGGCGACGCGCCTCGCCCTGAGCTACGACCACGCGCTCCACGCCTCGGCGCTCGGCGACCTCACGACGGCCTTCGAATCCCTCGACGTGCACACCGCCCTGGCGACAGCCCACGGCGCGCGCGGTCGCCTCCTCGTGGTGGCCCGCGCCCGCGCGTGGTTCGAACGGCTCGCGGGGCGCTTCGACGCGGCCCTCCAGCAGGCCGCCGAAGCGGCAGAGCGCGCGACGGCCTTCGACAGCCACGCCGACCTCGCGCGGGCCTACGCGCTCCGAGGCGCCGTCCAACACGCCGCGGGCGAGGTCGCGCAGGCGGGTGCGTCCTTCGAACAGGCGCGGGCGCTCGGCGATCGCCCCACGGCGCGGCGCGGGCTGTGGGAGGCCGCGTGGCGCTTGGACACGGGCGACGTCGACGGAGCGGAGAAGCTCGGGCGCTCGGTGCGCGACGACATGGCGGCGCGGGGGTGGTGCGTTCATGCGGCGGAGGCCGACGCGCTGCTGGGGCGCGTGGCGGTGCGCCGGGGGATGCACGCGGAGGCGGAGGCGCGGTGCGCGGCGGCGCAGGCGGTCGCGCGGCGGACGGGGGAGGTGGCGCTGGAGGTGGCCGCGCTGCGGCTGGGCGCGGAGGTCGCGCGGGGGGA